>NZ_JBHSZO010000002.1:86518-246630 GCF_042663125.1 Streptomyces polyrhachis
CGGCGACGCGAAGAACAGCCCCGTGTAGGAACACCCCCGCGTCGGCGGGGAGGACTTTCGTCGGCGACGCGAAGAACAGCCCCGTGTAGGAACACCCCCGCGTCGGCGGGGAGGACTCCGTTGTGGTGCGGTGTGTCGCGTGTTGGGGCGGAACACCCCCGCGTCGGCGGGGAGGACGCCTCCGCGAAGGGTGGCGCCGCTACGTGGGAAGGAACACCCCCGCGTCGGCGGGGAGGACCCTTCACCTTGCAGGTGGAGGCCAACCAACTCCGGAACACCCCCGCGTCGGCGGGGAGGACACGCGCGGGGCCGACCCTCTTCAGCCCGGCCGCGGAACACCCCCGCGTCGGCGGGGAGGACGCCCGGCCCTTCCCGCCGCGCGGGCCCTCCTTCGGAACACCCCCGCGTCGGCGGGGAGGACGCCGGATGGCGGAGGCCGGCACGCAGGGCGTGCGGAACACCCCCGCGTCGGCGGGGAGGACATACGGCAGTGGGCCGGCATGGCCCCCTGCCCCGGAACACCCCCGCGTCGGCGGGGAGGACGCCTCCGCGAAGGGTGGCGCCGCTACGTGGGAAGGAACACCCCCGCGTCGGCGGGGAGGACCCTTCACCTTGCAGGTGGAGGCCAACCAACTCCGGAACACCCCCGCGTCGGCGGGGAGGACACGCGCGGGGCCGACCCTCTTCAGCCCGGCCGCGGAACACCCCCGCGTCGGCGGGGAGGACGCCCGGCCCTTCCCGCCGCGCGGGCCCTCCTTCGGAACACCCCCGCGTCGGCGGGGAGGACGCCGGATGGCGGAGGCCGGCACGCAGGGCGTGCGGAACACCCCCGCGTCGGCGGGGAGGACATACGGCAGTGGGCCGGCATGGCCCCCTGCCCCGGAACACCCCCGCGTCGGCGGGGAGGACCACGGCGAGCGCTCCCGCCAGGCGATCCACGCCGGAACACCCCCGCGTCGGCGGGGAGGACGACGCCGTGGGCGTGGGGAAGCAGGTGGGACACGGAACACCCCCGCGTCGGCGGGGAGGACGGATTCCGAAGTAAGAAAGGAAACGAAAAATGCGGAACACCCCCGCGTCGGCGGGGAGGACGCTGGCCGAAATCAAGGAAGCAACGGGGGCCACGGAACACCCCCGCGTCGGCGGGGAGGACAGGATACCGCGTAGAGATACCGCATCTAGATACGGAACACCCCCGCGTCGGCGGGGAGGACTGCGCGCCGTTGAGAAAGGGCGGCGGTCCCCGCGGAACACCCCCGCGTCGGCGGGGAGGACCCTCGCGTCCCGTTGCGCATGTTCGTCCCTCCCGGAACACCCCCGCGTCGGCGGGGAGGACACTTCGCGACCTGCGGCTTAGCGGGGCCTTTGCCGTTGCTTTGCCATCGAATCGTGGGTGGGTGTCAGGCGCATGCGGCAACGCTACCGGACCTTTGTCAGGGGTGCGTTGTCAGTGGCGTGTGATGAGCTACGGATCAGAGCACACGTCGGCGACGAGGCCGGGGTGCGGTGACTGGGGGAGTAGTCGATGATGCGGCGACCGGTGGTTGATCCGGATGAGACGGTGTGGGGGAAGTCGCGGGGGCTGGACCCCGACCTGCCGGCTTATCCGCTGGTGAGGCATCTGCTGGATGCTGCTGCGATGGCTCTGTTCCTGTGGGATCACTACTTGGCTGAGAACCAGAGGGCGGCCATCGCGGAGGGCTTCGGCCTGTCGGATGATCATGATCGGGCGAGCTCGTTGACTGCGCTATGTGCCGGGCTGCACGACATCGGCAAGATCTCCGGATTCCAGTTCTGCGATGCGAGAGGGCGTGGCGGACTGAGTGACACCCTGACGGGCGATGCCGGACGCATCGGGGTCGAGCGGCAGGGGCACGACGTCGCCGGGATGGAAGCCGCACCTGCTGTGCTGTCGGCCCTCGGGTTCGGTGCAGCCGGGGACGTTGCGATCGAACGCATTGCGGAGATTTTCGGTGGGCACCACGGTCGCTTCAACCACTTCGACGTGCGCAGAGCGCATCCTTCGCGTCAGTCGCATCTCGGCGGAGCGACGTGGGCGCAGCAACGTGAGGCGCATGCCGCGGCAGTCCTCGACGTCGTGGGGGATCCGTCGCCGCCGCCGCAGTTCCGGGCGCCGGCTGCCGTGCTGGTGACGGGAGTCGTGATCCTGGCCGACTGGCTCGTCAGCCAGGAGGGCTATCTCCGGCGGCGTCAGCAACGGCTCGACCCCTCGCTCAGCGCTCACTTCGAGGCGTCCCGTAAGGACGCCGAGGCGCTGGTGCGAGAGGCCGGCCTCATGCCGGTCGAGTTGGAGCGCAAGCAGTTCGCGGAGGCGTACGGCATCGTCGGCGAGCCGAACCCGTTGCAGCGCTCGATCGCCGAAGGGCTGGCCCCGCTGCGCGATGGGTCGAAAGGCAACGCGGGCAGGGCGGGCATCATGCTGGTGACCGCCGCTCCTGGTGACGGGAAGAGCGAGGCCGCACTGGAGGCGGAGCGCATCTTGTCGCGAGCCTTCGGCACACGCGGCTTCGCCTTTCTCCTACCGACCATGGCGACGAGCGACCAGATGCACAGTCGCATCGCTCAGATCCTTGCCCGGCAGGACGGCCGCGGGGCGGGACTGACCCTCACCCACAGCATGGCGTGGCTGAGCAGCGCCTACGCCGCCGAGGACCTGCAGCCGGGCGACCGGGTGGTGACATGCGAGGACGAGGACGACGCGACGCCGACCGAGAAGGCGGCGACGCACCTGGCCGCGATGCGCCCGCCGAGCTGGTTGTTCGGGGCCAAGCGACCGCTGCTCGCCCAGTACACGGTGGGCACCATCGACCAGGCGCTGATGGCCGTCCTGCCGGTGCGGCACAACGCCTTGCGGTTGCTGGCGCTCTCGGGCAAGACGTTCATCGTCGATGAGGCCCACGCCTATGACCCGTACATGCAGGTTCTGCTGGGCCGGCTGCTGAACTGGCTCGGCCGGTACGGCGCGCCGGTGATCCTGCTGTCGGCGACTCTGCCGACCTCGGTCAGCGACAAGCTGATCAAGGAATACCTGCGCGGCGCGGGCCACAAGCCCTCCACCCTGAAGGGCCGCTCCTTCCAGGCGCCCTATCCGGGCTGGCTGTACGTGGACGCGCGCGACGGCCTCACGAAGCAGATCGAGCCCAGTGATCAGGCGGCGCAGTCGCAGGAGCGCCGAATGCACCTAAACGTGCAGATCGAGTCCGTCGTCCATCACGCCCAGGGAGGTCGGCGGGGGCGGCTGGCCGTGATTGAGGAACTGTTGGAACCTGTTATGACCGAGGAGGGCGGTTGTGCGCTGATCGTCTGTAACACCGTCGGACAGGCGCAGGAGACGTACGAGCATCTCAAGGTGCGCTTCGGCAGGCAGGGCCTGACGTCGGCAGGGCAGAACGGTGAGGAAGGCGAGCTGCAGTTGCTGCACGCCCGATTCCCTGGTGACGTTCGGGAAGCGCGGACCAAGACGGTGACGTCCGGGATGGGGCGCGGCGGGCCGCGTCCGCATCGGCGGATCATCGTGGCAACTCAGGTGGTCGAGCAGTCACTCGACCTGGACGCGGATGTCGTGATCAGCGATCTCGCGCCCCTGTCGTTGCTGCTCCAGCGGGCCGGGCGCTGCTGGAGGCACGAGACCTGGTGGGCGCGTCATGGATACCCGGGCGGGCGGGACCGTCCGGCGTGGGCAGCCGCGACCGGGCCGCGCCTGGTGGTGCTGGATCCGATTGCAGGTCAGGGCGGAGTGCCGGGTCAGTGGGGCCAGGTGTACGCGGAGTTCCTCCTCATGGAGACCTCGAAGACCCTCCATCAACGCGGTGAGCGGCCGATCCGCATCCCCGAGGACGTGCAAGCCCTCGTCGAATCCGTGCACGGCCACCGCGATGACCGGTTCGACTGGGACTCACCAGCCGTCGCCGCCGCCTGGACCGCTCACACGGGGGAGACCATCGCGCAGCAGGGCATCGGTGCGCTGCTTGCCATCCCCCGCGCCGGCCACGTCAAGCAGTTGGACCAGCTCCATCACCTTCAGGGCAAGGAGGACGAATGGGAGGCCTCCACCCGCCTGGGAGCGGACTCGGTACGCCTGCTGTGCGTCTACGCGCAGGCAGACGGCAGGCTGACCCTCGACCAGGCGGGAGCGGAACCGCTGCCCACCGCTGTCGGCGGGCGGATGGACGTCTCCGACGTGCGGGCGATCATGGGGCGCACCATCCCGGTGAACGCGGAGTGGTTCAGCGGCGAGCGCGAGCAACACCGTCCGCCTGAAGACTGGGCCGAGCACGCAATGCTGGGTGACCTTGCCGTTCTGCGTCTGCCCGTGCGCAACGGCGAGACGGCGGCAGTGTCGGTGGGGGGCAAGTCGATCCGGCTCGACGCGGAGTTGGGCCTACTCCGCTTCTGAGGCCTTGATCCGTGAGAGCGCACCACCCCCACGTCGGCGGGGAATCCGATGCCGAAGCGAGGCACCCGGTCACCTGCAGCGGAACACCCTCGCATCGGCGAGGAAGCGAACCGGCGGTTGCACGCCGCAGCTTAATGCCCGACAGGGTGCGGGGCGGCTGGGGAACGCCGGCGCGAAACTGCGGTGCACTCACTACATGCTACTGAGGAACCTGTCACTTGCAGCTTCACTCAAAGTTCGTACACGGAGCGGCTGTTGGTGCTCTACTTTTCGTTACGCGGCGAGAAGAACGAGTTGTCGGTGGCCCGTGCTTCGCTGTCGGCAGCGTGGATATCCGGCTCATCTGGTGGTCGGTAGGGGGGTTGAGATGGCAGCAGGCTTTGACCTGCGCGATAGCCCATGGGTCCCGGTGCGCCTCGGCGGCCGATCCGTGCGGGTCGGATTGAGAGAGCTGTTCCACCGGGCGCACGAGATCAGTGACATCGAGCTACCGGTGCCGCCAGCGGCTTCTGGACTGCTGCGCATTCTAGGGGCGTTGGCGTCGCGGATCGCGATGGAGGACGATGTTCGGCTCTGCGACGAGGATCTGGCCGAGGAAGCGGAGGACTGGCTTGAGGTGCGTGCGCGCATCTTGGCGCGGGGGAGGTTCGACGCAAAGGCAGTCGACGCCTACTTCGACGACGAGGCGCTTGCGGCTCGATTCGATCTCTTCGATCCGCAGCGTCCGTTCCTGCAGGACCCCCGGCTGCTGACCGAGTGCGTGGACGCCAAAGGCGGCCCGAACTCCTCCGGGATCAACAAGCTGATCATGGGGCGGCCGACAGGCGTCAACGGTGCTGTGCTCTTCGGCCACTTCACCGACACACACCCTGTCTCGGTACCTCCGGCCGTCGCGGCGTGGCACCTGATCGCGACGCTCAACTACGGTCCCTCAGGCCAGTGCACCCCACGCCGTATCACCACGGTCCGCGCTGGAAACCAGGATGCGGGACCGCTGCGGAAGACGATCTCTTTCCACGCGTGGGGCCCGGATCTGTTCACCACGCTGGTGCTCGGTGTACCCGCACCCGGAGACGGGGCGGAGGGAGCGGACTTCTGTCCGTGGGAGGACGAGCTTCCCGATCCGCTCGGCCCGCTCACGCCGTGCACCTGGCCGGGTCGCTTGCTGACGGGGCGTGCGCGCCACGCTGTCCTGCTGGTGCCGTCGGCCGACCGTACGGAGGTCGTGGACGCGTACGTGAGCTGGTCCACCCATCAGCCGCCGGCGGCGGTACGGGATCCGCACGTAATCCTGGACATGCCCCGAACCGGTGAGGGTGCGCCGTACGCGCGGCCGGCGGACGCGAACCGGGCGCTGTGGCGTGACCTGGATGCGCTCCTCCTGGTCGGCGACAGCCAGACACAGCGGCCCAGCAATCTCGACAGCCTCCCCCGCCACCTGGAGGAGCAGCTACGGGTGCGCGCCTACGGTTTCGACCAGGACGGTCAGCAGCGCGACAACATCTGGTTCGAGGCCACCACCCCGCCCGTCCTCGCCTGGCAACAGCACGCGAACCCCGACCTCGACCCGTACCCGGGGATGGCCGAGCACGTGGCGCGCTGCCACCGGGCTGCCGAAGAGGTCGCGGACAAGCTGCTGCACGCCGCACGCCTGGCGTGGAAGCTGGCGACGGATCCGCTCGAGGATCCCACGGTGAAGGTGAAGCTCGATCGGAAGAAGCACGGGCCGTGGGCCGCGGTGTCCGTCAGCCGCTTCTGGGCGGCTGCCGAGAACACGTTCTGGAACCTGGCCGCCCCCAGTCTGATCGGCACAGCGCCGCATCCGCCGTTCGTACGCATCGCGCTCGATGCCCTGGACGAGGCGATCGGCGCGCGGAGCGCGGACGTCCGCGTCGCCCGCGCCCGCAACCGGGCACGCACAGTGATCCGCTCCGCATTGCCCAAGCCGCCCACGACCACTTTGGGGGAGTGAAGTGACCACAACGACCGCAGCCACGCCACCGGCCGACCGACTGGCGAGCCAGAGCGCCTTCGTCGCCTACGTGCTCAAGCTGTGCGAGAACAACAAGAACCGGGCCGATCTCCGCAGCGGCCTGGGCAGGCCGGTGGAGCGCTCCAACTACATGCACCGCCTCCTCGTACCGCGCCTGATGGACGAGGAGGTCCACCACCGGGACGCCCGGCGCGCGCACTACGCCGTCGCCTCCCTCATCGCAGCGCGTCCGCGGGCTGCCCGCGACGCGGACGCCCAAGCCGCCGAAGAAGCGGCGGAAGCGGGACCACCGCAGGACAGTGCCCGGGTGACGGAGTGGTGGAACCGCCCCAACCTGGGCGCATCCCTCGCCGAGGCCGTCAACAAGAAGTTCATCAAGCCGGACACGGCGGAGGCGGACCTCCACCTGATGGCCCGGCAGTCCAGCGACGCGATCCACATCCGGCTGCCCGCCCTGACCCGGCAGCTGCTCGACAAAGGCGTCACCGTCGACTGGGCCGTCCTGCTCCACGACCTCACCTGGTGGAACCGCGACCAGGACCGCATCGCGACCCGCTGGCTCGAGAGCTACTTCCGCGTCCGCACCCGCGATCTCCCCGACCACGACGAACTGTCCAGCACCCCTGAGGAGAACCACTGATGTCCCTGTTCCTGGATCTGAGCGCCATCCAGTCGGTGCCGACCGCCAACCTGAACCGCGACGACCTCGGCTCACCCAAGACCGTCCGATACGGCAACGCCACCCGGATCCGGGTCTCCAGCCAGGCATGGAAGCGGGAGATCCGCCTCGGGGTCGAGGCGGACCTGGGGGAGAAGGCCGCCCGGACCCGACAGGTGCCGATCAAGGTCAAGACAGCGCTGGAAAGCCGGTCGGGCTGGCCCGCCGACCTCGCCGCGTTCGCCGGCAAGCAGGTCGCCGTGAGCGCCGGGAAGAGGGGGCTCGGCACGGAGAGCGCCGGACACACCTCCGTCCTGCTGTTCCTTCCCGAGAGCGGCATCGACGAACTCGTCACCGTCTGCCTGGACAACCGCGAGGCGCTGGAGAAGGGACTGGGCAAGAAGTCGCCCGGTGTGCTCCTGCCCACTGCCAAGATCGAGGAGATCCTCAAGCGCCGCACCGCCTCCATCAGCCTGCTGGGACGCATGCTCGCCGAGCTGCCCGGCGCGAACGTCGACGGCGCCGCGCAGGTCGCGCACGCCTTCACCACCCATGCCAGTGAGCCCCAGCGGGACTACTTCACCGCGGTGGACGACTGGCTCGGCGAAGAGGAGACGGGCAGTGGCCACCTCGACACCGCCGAGTTCAGCGCCGGCGTCTTCTACCGGTTCGCGTCCGTCAACGTCACGGACCTGATCCAGAACCTTGACGGTGACGAGAAGGCGGCCCGCACCGTGCTGGCGTCGTTCGCCGACCAGTTCCTGATGAGCCTGCCGCAGGCCAAGCGGACCAGTACCGCCCCGCACACCGTCCCGGACCTGGCTTACCTCGCCGTCCGCGCCCAGCGCCCCCTCTCCTTCGCCGGAGCGTTCGAAGCACCGGTCACCGCGGACGTCACAGGCGGCTTCAGCACCCCCTCGATCAGCCGACTGGCCTCCTACGCCGCCGACCTCAACCGGCTCACCGGCGACCGCAACCGGACCTTCCACGGCTACGCCCGGAGCGGGGACGGAGAGCTGACCGGCCTCGGGATCGTCCACGCGTCCTTCCCCGACCTCATCGACGCCGCCGTCGAAGCGGCCTTCCCTGCCGCCGGGGGCGAGAAGTGAGCAGTCTGCTGCTGCGGTTGGCCGGTCCGCTGCAGTCCTGGGGGGAACGGGCGGCGTTCCCCGCCATCCGCGACACCGCCCCCTTCCCCACCCGCTCCGGCCTGATCGGGCTCATCTCCGCGGCCGAGGGCCGAGGCCGCGAGAGGGACCCGCAGGACTACGCGGCACTCGAGTTCACCGTCCGCGTGGACCGCCCGGGCGTGCTGCTGAGCGACTACCACACGGTCGGCGGCGGCTATCCGAAGAACCGCACCGCCGCCACCGCCGGCGGCGGCAACAAGGGAGCTGCGGTCATCACCCACCGGCACTACCTCGCCGACGCCGTGTTCGTCGTCGCCGTCACCGGCCCAGACGACGACATCGAACGCATCGGCGCAGCACTCCAATCGCCGTACTGGGCACCTCACTTGGGGCGGCGATCCTGCGCCCCCGACGAACCCTTCGTGCTGCGCACCCGGGTGGGCGACCCCGAAGTCGAGCTGCGCACCCGCGTTCCGCTCAGCGCCCCGCACCGCGGCGACCGGCAACCCTCGCGGGCGGGCGGGGCGGGCACGCATCGGGTCGACTTCCTGCGCGAGCGCCTTCCGGGAGAGGGGAATCAGAACGCCGTCAGTCTCAGCGCGCACGACGTACCGGTCAGCTTCGCCTCGCAAGGCCGCATCCACGGCAAACGCCAGCTCTACCGGACCACGGAAGACCTTCCCGGCGCGCTGTTCGCCGAGCCCGCCGAACTGCACCGTCGCCTGATCGACTACGCCCTGGAGACCACCGCATGACCCCCTCCGCGGAGCTCGCCCGCATCCGGCTCAACCCCCACCATCGCGCAGTACAGCGCGACCTGCGCGACGCGACCGAGATGCACCGCACCCTCATGCGGATGATCCCCGACGACCTCGGCGACACCCCCCGCCGGGACACCGGCTTCCTCTTCCGCATCGACGAGAGTGACGAGCACAGCACCGTCCTCGTCCAGGCCACGGTTCCGCTCGACCGCACCAACCTTCCCACCGGATACGGCGACGTCCACATCAAGCAGCTCAAGCCGATGTTCGACGCGCTCCGCCCAGGACTCGCCGTCCGCTACCGCATCATCGTGAACCCGGCGAAGCGCGAACGCCTCCCGCTGGAGCAGAAGAACAAGCGCGGGAAGGTCGTAGCCCTCATCGGTGCGGAGGCGGATCGGTGGTGGGCCAGGCGGGCAACCGAGGCCGGCCTGCACCTGAACTCGATGATTCCCACACCGGTGCGGTCCGTACACCCACAGGGCAGGAACGCACCGCCCGTCCGGCACAGTCTGATCCGCTACGACGGGACCGCCACCGTCACCGACCCCGAGGCCCTCACCCAGGCCCTCCTCTCGGGCATCGGCCGCGGGAAGCCGTACGGCGCAGGACTTCTCAGCCTCGCCCCTGCCACCGCCACCGCCGTATGAGCGCACCCCGCAAGGGCGGCGACGCTCGCCAGCGCCTCGCCGCCCCGACGCTCGCCATGCTCCCGCGCGTCGCGGACTCCCTGTCCTTCCTCTACCTGGACATGGTCCGCGTCGTCCAGGACGACACCGGCGTCTGCGCCCAGATCCAGGTCGGCGAGGACCGCACCGACACGGTGTACGTACCCACCGCCGCCCTCTCGTGCCTGCTGCTCGGCCCCGGCGTCTCCATCACCACCCGCGCCCTGGCGACCCTCGCCCGCCACGGCACCAGCGTCGTGTGCACCGGAGCCGGAGGCGTCCGCGCCTACGCCGGCATCCTTCCCTCCTCGCTCACCACCCACTGGCTCGAACAGCAGGCCACCAGTTGGGCGGACCCGGCACGGCGCCTCGACGTCGCCATCCGCATGTACGGCATGCGCTTCGATGCCTGCGACGTGCCCGCCGACGCCACCCTCCACACCCTTCGCGGCCTCGAAGGCCAGCGGATGAAGGCCTTCTACAAGCTGCTCGCTCAGCAGCACGGCATCGGCCGCTTCCGCCGCAACTACCACCCCGACCAGTGGGAACAGCAGGACCCCGTCAACCTGGCCCTGTCCGCAGCTAATACCTGCCTCTACGGCATCATCCATGCCGCGCTCCTCGCCCTCGGCTGCTCTCCGGCGCTCGGATTCGTCCACGCCGGTACCCAGCACGCCTTCGTCTACGACATCGCTGACCTCTACAAGGCCGAGCTCACCCTGCCGCTGGCGTTCTCCCTCCACCGGTCGACCAACCCCGAGCAGGAGGCACGTCGCAAGTTCCGCGACGACCTTCGCCTCGTCCGCCTTCTGCCGCGTATCGTCCGCGACATCCAGGCCCTCCTCGCCCCAGCCGGCGTCGACCCGGACGACGAGGACGACGATCGTCCCGACCGACGCGCAGTGGAGATGGTCCACCTCTGGGACCCGCGCGAAGGCGTCCTGCCCGCCGGCGTCAATTACGCCCACGAGGAGCCGTAACCCTCCGATGCCCTCCATGGTCGTCATCGCCACCACCGCCGTCCCCGACCACCTGCGCGGCGCACTCAGCCGCTGGACCACCGAAGTCGTCGCCGGCATCTTCGTCGGCTCCGTCTCCGCGCGCGTTCGCGACGAACTCTGGAAATCCGTCACCGATGTCGTCGGCGACGGGGCAGCCGTTCTCGTCCACCCCGCGCCGACAGAGCAGGGCTACAGCATTCACACGGCGGGAAGCCGGCGCCGTGTGCCCATGGATTTCGATGGGCTGACACTGATGCGGATGACGGGGGTTGCGCCACCGCCATCGGAGGTCAAGAAGTTGCAAAACCCTTCTTGAGGAGCAGGTCAGGAGCCCTCCCCACCGATGCGGGGGAGTCGGCGGGAGCGTCGGTGTGAGCTGTCGCTCCCCACACACTCCCCAGGGCTGATCTTGGCGGAGCGCAGCTCCGAGGCCCCGAACGGCCCGCCTCGGATTTCAAGGCCCGTGCCCCGTATAGCCTGGCGAGATGCTGAGAGAAGTGGCGGCGACCCGCTATGTCACCCCCCTGCGCGAGGGGGGATCGCTGCCCGGGATCGTTGAGGCCGACGACCTGGGCACCTATGTCATGAAGTTCACCGGGGCGGGGCAGGGGCGTAAGACCCTTGTCGCCGAGGTCGTCGCGGGGGAGTTGGCGCGGCGGTTGGGGTTGCGGGTGCCCGAGTTGGTGGGGGCGCAGTTGGATCCGGTGATCGGGTTGGCCGAGCCCGATCAGGAGGTGCAGGAGCTGCTGAAGGCCAGTGGCGGGCTCAACCTCGGGATGGACTTCCTGCCCGGGTCGATCGGCTTCGATCCCCTCGCCTACGAGGTCGATCCGGTCGAGGCCGGGCGGATCGTCTGGTTCGACGCGCTGATCAACAACGTCGACCGCTCCTGGCGCAACCCCAACCTGCTCGTCTGGCACCGGGACCTGTGGCTCATCGACCACGGTGCCACGATGATCTGGCACCACAACTGGCCCGGCGCCGCCGCCTGGGCGGAGCGGCCCTACGACGCCTCCGACCACGTGCTGGCCGACTTCGGCCCCGATCTGGACGCGGCCGCCGCCGAGTTGGCGCCCCTCGTCACCGAGGAGCTGCTCACCGAGGTCACCGCGCTCGTCCCCGAGGAGTGGCTCGCCGACGAGCCCGGCTTCGCCGGCCCCGGCGAGCTGCGCCGCGCCTACGTCGCCGCCCTGCTGGCACGCGCCGGCGTCGGGGAGCGCATCACGATCGGCCCGCGCACCCCCGAGCGGCCCTCCCGGGTGCCGGGCTGGCTGGCCACCGAGCTGCCGAAGAGGAGCGCGTCGTGAGTACGGGCGTCGTGAGTACGGGCCACGGCCGCCAGGTCTACGAGTACGCGCTGCTGCGCGTCGTCCCGCGCATCGAGCGCGGCGAGCAGATCAACGCCGGGGTGGTGCTGTACTGCCGCGCGACGTCCTTCGTGGCAGCCCGCACCGACCTCGACGTCGAGCGACTCCTCGCGCTCGACCCGCAGGCCGACGTCGCGGGGGTACGGGCCGCGCTGTGCGCGGTGGAGGGCGTGTGCCGGGGCGGGCGCGACGCCGGGCAGGCCGGCGGCGACGACGCGGGACGGCGCTTCCGCTGGCTGATCGCGCCGCGCTCGACCGTGGTCCAGCCCGGGCCCGTCCACACGGGGCTGACCGGGGATCCGGAGGCGGAGGTCGCCAGGCTGCTCGATCTACTGGTGCGCAGGCCCGGTGCGGGGCGCGAGGGCGCGTCTGCGGACAGGGCCGCGGACAGGGCTGCGGCCTGTACGAGCGGGCCGGTGACCGCGGCCACCGTTGACAGGGGATAGGCCGGACTTCTAGCGTCACGGATACCTACTAAGCGGTTGCTCACTTCGTGTACGGACACGGCATGGGCGGGCACCGCATCCAGGGCGAGGAGAACACCGCATGACCACCACCGACCAGCGCGTAGCCATCGTCACCGGAGCCGCGCGCGGCATCGGGGCCGCCACGGCCGTCCGGCTCGCACAGGAGGGCCGCGCGGTCGCGGTCCTCGACCTCGACGAGGCGGCCTGCAAGGACACGGTCGAGAAGATCACCGCGGCGGGCGGCACCGCCCTCGCCGTGGGCTGCGACGTCTCGGACCCCGAGCAGGTCGAGGCCGCGGTGACGCGGATCGCCGCGGAGCTGGGCGCGCCGACCATCCTGGTCAACAACGCCGGCGTGATCCGCGACAACCTGCTGTTCAAGATGACCGAGACCGACTGGGACCTGGTCATGGGCGTGCACCTCAAGGGCGCGTTCCTGATGGCCCGCGCGGTGCAGAAGTACATGGTCGACGCGGGCTTCGGCCGGGTCGTCAACCTCTCCTCCTCCTCCGCCCTGGGCAACAGGGGCCAGGTCAACTACTCGGCCGCCAAGGCCGGTCTGCAGGGCTTCACCAAGACCCTCGCCCTGGAGCTGGGCAAGTTCGGCGTCACCGCCAACTCCGTCGCCCCGGGCTTCATCGCCACCGAGATGACCGCGCAGACCGCGGCCCGTATCGGCATGGAGTTCGAGGACTTCAAGAAGGCGGCCGCCGACGGCATCCCCGTCAAGCGCGTCGGCTACCCCGAGGACATCGCCAACGCCATCGCCTTCTTCACCGGCGAGGACGCGGGCTTCGTATCCGGCCAGGTCATGTACGTGGCCGGCGGCCCCCTCAACTGACGTAGAAGGAGAGGGACGATGGCTGTGAAGGACAGTGGGAAGGTCGCGCTGGTCACCGGCGCGAGTCGCGGTATCGGATACGGGATCGCCGAGGCCCTGGTGGCGCGCGGCGACCGGGTCGTCATCACCGGGCGGGGCGAGGAGGCGCTGAAGGAGGCCGTGGAGCGGCTCGGCGGCCCCGAGCGGGTCCTGGGCGTCGCGGGCAAGGCGCACGACGAGGCCCACCAGGCCGAGGCCGTCGCGCGGACCGTGGAGGTTTTCGGGCGGCTCGACCACCTGGTCAACAACGCGGGCACCAACCCGGTCTTCGGCCCCATCGCGGACGTGGACCTCGCGGTGGCCCGCAAGGTGTTCGAGACGAACGTGATCTCCGCGCTCGGCTTCGCCCAGCAGGCGTGGAGGGCCTGGCAGTCCCAGCACGGGGGGACGATCGTCAACATCGCCTCCGTCGCCGGACTCGGCGCCTCGCCGTTCGTCGGCCCGTACGGCATCAGCAAGGCCGCGATGATCAACCTCACGACGCAGCTGGCGCACGAGTTCGCCCCGTCGGTACGGGTCAACGCGATCGCGCCCGCCGTGGTGAAGACGAAGTTCGCCGCCGCGCTCTACGAGGGCCGGGAGGCGGAGGTCGTCTCCCAGTACCCGATGGCGCGCCTGGGCCTGCCCGAGGACATCGGCGGCGCGGCCGCGTTCCTCTCCTCCGACCAGGCAGCCTGGATCACCGGGCAGACCCTCGTGATCGACGGAGGGCTGTTCCTCAACGCCGGCGTCGCCTGAGCACGCTCGCGCCGCGCGCCGAGCGGCCCTGGTCAACCACCTGCCAACAGGTCGTGGACCAGGGCCGCTTGGCATCCGCAGGGCGGCGGCGGCGCCCGGTGATCCGTGCGGTAGGGTCGGCCACCGTTCGTACATTCGGGGGAAGGACGAGCACGTGCTCAACCATGCAAAAACAGGTGTCCTGGCGGGAGCCGTCGCCACGGGGCTGCTGATATCCGGATGCGGGGCGCTGCCGTCGGGGGACGACGGGGAGCGGCGCATCAGGGTCGGCACCACCAGCGCTCCCTCCACCCTGGATCCGGCGAGTGCCTGGGACGGCAGCTGGGAGCTGTTCAAGAACGTCTACCAGACCCTGCTGTACTTCCCCACCGGCAGCACCCGGCCGGAGCCCGACGCCGCGCAGAGCTGCGCCTTCGAGGACCGCGACAGCAAGGTCTACTCGTGCACCCTGCGCCCGGGGCTGACGTTCTCCGACGGCCACCGGCTGGACGCCGAGGCGGTCAAGTACTCCATCGACCGGGTGCGGACGATCAACTCACCCACCGGGCCCGCCCCGTTGCTGGCCAACCTCGCCAAGGTCGAGGCCGCCGGCAGCCGCACGGTGACCTTCCGGCTCAAGAAGCCGGACAGTACCTTCCCGTTCGTCCTGGCCACCCCGGCGGCGGCGCTGGTGGACCCCGCGGAGTACCCGGCGGACACCCCGCGCGGCCAGCGCCACACGATCGTCGGCTCCGGCCCGTACCTGCTGAAGTCCTACGAGCCGGGCCGGCGCGCGGTGCTGGCCGCCAACCCCGCCTACAAGGGCGAGGCGAAGCGGAAGAACGACGCCGTCGACATCGAGTACTACACCTCCTCCGAGAAGCTGATGGCCGACCTCAAGGCCGGGGAACTCGACCTCAGCTTCCGCGGGATGACGCCCCGCCAGGTGACCGAACTCAACGACCACGGCGGCGTCCGGGACGGCGTGAAGCTCACCCAGGTGGTCGGCGCCGAGATCAACTACCTGGTCTTCAACCCGCGCCACCGGTCCGTCGCCAACCCCGCCGTCCGCCGGGCCGTCGCGAACCTCGTCGACCGCGACGCCCTGATCCACGAGGTCTACCAGGGCACCTCCGAGGCGCTGTACTCGATGGTGCCGCGCGGGGTCGCCTCCCACAGCACGCCGTTCTACGAGCGCTACCCCCGCCCCGACAAGGACAAGGCCGCCGCACTGCTGGCCGCGGCGGGCGTGAGCGTCCCCGTACCGCTCACCTTCTGGTACACCACCGACCGCTACGGGGCGGCCACCGAGGCGCAGTTCAAGGAGCTGGAGCGCCAGCTCGAGAGCTCCGAGCTGTTCGACATCACGGTGAAGGGGCTGCCCTGGACGAAGTTCCAGGAGGGCTACCAGAAGGGCCACTACCCGGTCTTCGGCCGCGGCTGGTTCCCCGACTTCCCCGACCCCGACAACTACATCGCCCCCTTCGTCGGCGAGCGCAACGCGGTCGGCACCCCGTACGAGAGCGCGCGCATCACCGAGGAACTGCTGCCGCGCTCGCGGCGCAAGCCCGACCGGGGCGGCACGGCGGAGTACTTCGCCGAGGCGCAGGAGATCATCGCCGACGACGTACGGCTGCTGCCGCTCTGGCAGGGGCGGCTGTACGTGGCCGCGCGGGAGGACGTGGGCGGTGTGGAGTGGAGCCTGGACCCCTCCACCATCATGATCATGTCGGAGCTGTACAAGCTGGACTGGTGAGGCGGGCGGGGCTGGTGGGTCCGATGGGTCCGGCGGCGCTGGTGGGTCCGATGGGTCAGATGGGGACAGTGGGGCCGGCGGGCGGGACTGTCAGACCCCGGCGGTACGGTCATGGCAGTGACCGCGCCGCCGCACGGGGGCGCCATCTGGCCCGTATCGGAAGGAAGTTCGCGTGGAGACAGCCATGCCGGACCTGCCCCCCTCCTGGCAGGACGCGCTCGGCGAGGAGCCGGCCCAGCCCTACTTCAAGGAGCTGACCGCCTTCGTGGCACAGGAGCGGGCCAAGGGGCCCGTCTACCCGCCGGGCGAGGAGGTCTTCGCCGCGCTGGAGGCCACCCCCTTCGACAAGGTGAAGGTCCTCGTCCTGGGCCAGGACCCCTACCACGGGCAGGGCCAGGGCCACGGACTGTGCTTCTCGGTCCGCCCCGGGGTGCGTATCCCGCCGTCCCTGCGCAACATCTACAAGGAGCTGCACGCCGAGACGGGCCTGCCCATCCCGGACAACGGCTATCTGATGCCCTGGGCCGAGCAGGGCGTCCTGCTGCTCAACGCGGTGCTGACGGTGCGCGCGGGCGAGGCCAACTCGCACAAGGACCAGGGCTGGGAGCGGTTCACCGACGCGGTCATCACGGCGGTGTCCGAGCGGGCCGATCCGGCGGTGTTCGTGCTGTGGGGGGCGTACGCGCGCAAGAAGAAGCGCCTGATCGACACGGAGCGCCACGTGGTCGTCGAGGGCGCGCACCCCTCGCCGCTCTCGGCGAAGAAGTTCTTCGGCTCGCGCCCCTTCACGCAGATCGACGAGGCGGTGGCGGCGCAGGGCCACCAGCCGATCGACTGGCGCATCCCGGACCTCGGCGCGCGCTGAGCCGGGCCCGCTCCCGGCCCCGGGCCGCCCCCGCCGTGGAAAAGGGGGTACGGGGCCGGGCGCCGGGGCCCTTACGGGCGAAAGGCGGCGGCCCGCGGACGCGGCGCGCGGCCTCGTACCCCCGGGGCGGGGGCGGGGCGGTTAGCGTCGTCGGCGTACCCCTGCCGCTCAGCCCCGGGAGCCCGCGTTGGCCGACGACGCCGTGATGACGAAGATCGGCCAAGCCGTGATGCTGCACCGCGGCGGCGACCGGGAGGAGGCCCGCACCCGGCTCGCCGCCCTGTGGGCGCGCCTGGACGCCGACGCCCACCCCCTCCAGCGCTGCACGCTGGCGCACTTCCTCGCCGGCACCCAGGACGACCCGCACGACCGCCTGGCCTGGGACCTGCGCGCCCTGCACGCCGCGGAGACCGTCCGCCGGCGCACGGCGGAGGACACCAGCGAGCAGGACCGCGCGGTGCGCTCCTTCTACCCCTCGCTGCGCCTGTCCCTGGCCGCCGACTACGTACGCCTGCACCAGCGCGAGCGGGCCCGCGCGGAGCTGGCCCAGGCCGTCGAGTGGACGGCCGGACTGGCGGACGACGCCTACGGCCGGACGGTACGCACCGCGATCGGCCGCGTGGAGCGGGCCCTGGACGGCATCCCGGAGGGCAGGGTCCCGCCGGCCGCGCTGTAGGGGGGCCGAAGCGACCACCCGCCCGGCCCACCCCCGGCGGGCGAAACGGGGGGAGCCGGCCCCGTCCGGCCCATTCGCCGCCCTCCCGGGATGCGCACGCGGCGGGCGCCCCGCACCCTGTCCGAGGACTCGGGTACGCATGGAGGCGGACATGGCACGGGGCACGACGGGGGAGGACCGCGACCGCGCGGCGACACCAGGCGCGCGCCGCCGCGCCCAGGACACGGTCCGCGACCGCCGCCGCGCCGTAGTCCGTACGGCGGTCGCGCTCGCCGCGGTGGCCGCGGGCCTCGCCCTGTGCGCGACGGCGGGCACCCCCGCCCCGCAGGGCGCCGACGCCCGCCCGGCGAGGCGACCCTTCACGCTGCTGGCCACCGGCGACGTCATCCCCTACCCCTCTATCATCGAGCAGGCGGCCGCCGACGCCGGCGGGGCGGGCCACGACTTCCGGCCCATCCTCGCCGGGGTGCGCGCGCCCGTCGCCGCCGCCGACCTGGCGCTGTGCCACCTGGAGACGCCCGCCGGGCCGCCGCAGGGCCCCTTCACCGGCTACCCGGTCTTCTCCTCCCCGCCCCAACTCGCCCCGGCACTGCGCGACACCGGCTACGACAGCTGCTCCACCGCCTCCAACCACACCCTGGACGGCGGGATGGACGGGGTGGCGCGGACACTGGGCGCACTGGACGCGGCGGGCGTACGGCACGCCGGCTCGGGGCGTACACAGGCGGAGGCGGGGCGTCCGGCGCTGCTGCGGGCGGGCGGCGCGAAGGTGGCGCACCTGTCGTACACCCACTTCAGCAACATCGAGCCCCCGCCGGGGAGCCCCTGGGCGGTCAACCGGCTCTCGGTGCCCAAGGTCGCCGCCGATGCCCGGGCGGCCCGGCGGGCGGGCGCGGACGTGGTGGTGGTGAGCGTGCACTGGGGCACCGAGTGGCAGCGCGAACCCGACCGGCAGCAGCGCCTGGTCGCCGAGGAGCTGACGCGGCTGGAGACGGACGGGCACAAGGACGTCGACCTGATCCTGGGCACCCACAACCACGTGGCCCAGCCCTACGAGAAGGTCAACGGCACCTGGGTGGTGTACGGCCTGGGGGACCAGATGGCCAGCTTCGTCCCGGAGCTGTACCGGGGCAACGAGGGCTCCGCCGCCCGCTTCACCTTCGCCCCGCGCAAGGGGCGGTGGGCCGTCGACAAGGCCGAGTTCCTCGCCCAGCACTCCGACACCGGTCCGCCGTTTCGCGTCACGCTGGCCACGCGCGAGACCTTCCCCGAGGTGCACGACCGGGTGCGCGCGGCGGTGCTGAGCCGGGGCGCGGCGGCGGACGGCCTACGGGAGGCGCGGGCGCGCTGAGCCGCGGGGACGGGACGCGTCACGCCACCGCGGTCAGCTCCTGCCGCCGGGCCTCGGCCCACTCCTCCAGCAACTCCGTGTAGCGCCCGTGGTCCATCTCCCGCCGCTCGAACCGCGCGCGCTCCACCTCGCGCCGGATCTCGGCGTTCACCATCGCGGACGGCCGTATGGGCCTGCGGGGAACGGCGGTTGAGGACATGGGAACAGCTTATCGGCCGGGTAGTAAATGCCGGATCAGGACGGATTGGACGGCATATGCCAGTGCAGGCGGCTCCCTGCGGGCGCCGAACCGCCCCTGCGGGCCCGGTCCGTGCCGTACGGGCCGGACGTCCTGTCGGTGGTGCGTGCGATGCTGGACCACCAACGTCGGCTTGCGGAGGGGACGATGAGCGAACGCCACGATCCGGGCGCCGTGGACGAGCGCGCCGGGCAGCAGGTGACCCAGGCGCAGATGATGCGTCGGTTCCTGACCGCCCTCGGAGTGACCGCGGCCGCCGTGGCGGCCGTCGCGCTGGCCCTGCGGCCGGACACCCTGGGGGAGTTGGCCGCGGTCGCCGCCACGGTGCCGATAGCGAGCTTCGCGGTCGCCGGGGCGCACCGGGCCGCCGACCGGAGAAGCGCGTAGCGGCCCCCGGGAATCCCGGAGGCCGCTGCCAGGTCTTCGTAACAGGACCGGTCAGTGCGCCGGCTCGCCCGCCTCCGGGTCCAGGACGCCCGCGCCCACCAGGGCGAAGATGAGCACGCCCAGCAGCACGCGGTAGACGACGAACGGCATGAAGCTCTTGGTGGTGATGTAGCGCATCAGCCAGGCGATGATCGCGTAGCCCACGAAGAAGGCGATCACCGTGCCCACGATGATCGTGCCCCACTCGATGTGCGGCTGCTCCGCGACCTCCTTCAGCTCGAAGAGGCCGGAGGCCAGCACGGCCGGGATGGCCAGGAGGAAGGAGTAGCGGGCCGCCGCCTCGCGGCTGTAGCCGAGGAAGAGGCCGCCGGTGATGGTCGCTCCCGAGCGGGAGACGCCCGGGATGAGCGCCAGGGCCTGCGCGGCGCCGAAGAGCAGGCCGTCGCGGGTGGTGAGGTCGCTGAGCTGCTTGCGCGGGGCCGGGGCGCGGTGGCGGCCGCCGTCGCGGGGGTGGGAGGAGCGCCAGTCGGCGTAGCCGAGCAGCAGGCCCATCACGATGAGGGTGGTGGCGATGAGCCGCAGATCGCGGAAGGGGCCCTCGATCGAGTCCTGGAACACCAGCCCCAGCACGCCGATCGGGATCGAGCCGACGATGATCAGCCAGCCCATCCGGGCATCGGGCTCCTGGCGTATTCGCTTGTCGCGCAGCGAGCGGAACCAGGCCGAGACGATCCGCGCGATGTCCTTGCGGAAGTACAGCAGGACCGCGGTCTCCGTGCCGATCTGGCTGATCGCCGTGAAGGCGGCGCCGGGGTCCTCCCAGCCGGCGAAGGCCGCGGTGAGGCGCAGGTGCGCGCTGGAGGAGATGGGCAGGAACTCCGTCAGCCCCTGGACGAGCCCGAGGATCACTGATTCGAACCAGGTCATAGAGATGCGCTCAAGCCTTCGAGGTAGCGGGCCGGGACGCCGATGATGTTATTCCCCCACCGGAACGGCCCCGTCCCCCGGGGCACCCCCAACCCCTACGCCGCGCGCGCGATCTCGCTCTCCGTACGCGCCGCTTCGACCACGGCCGCGCCCGCCTGCCCCCGTCGTCCCCGCCGCCTGCGCCACCACACCAGCGCGCCCCCGCCCCCCGCGCTCACCGCCAGCAGCGCCAGCGACAGGGCGAAGGCGCCCGAGCCCGGATCGGAGGCCGCACTGCCCGCCAGTACGTACGCCGCCGTGTTCGGCACGCAGCCCAGCCCCGTGGCCAGCAGGAACGGCAGCAGGGCCGTACGGGAGAGGGCGGCGCAGTAGTTCACCGCGGCGAAGGGCACCCCGGGGAAGATCCGCGCGGCCAGCACCGAGCGGAAGGCGTGCCGGCTGAGCTGGTGGTCCGCCGCGAGCAGCCACCGCCCGCGCAGCAGCGGACGCAGCGCCCCGCGCCCCAGCCCCCGGCCCAGCCCGAAGGAGATCGCCGCGCCCAGCACCGTCCCGCCGACCGCCGCGAGCAGCCCCGCCTGCAGGCCCAGGAGCGTGCCGCAGGCCAGGTTGAGCAGGGGCCGCGGGACGAACGCCGCCGTGCACAGCCCGTACAGCAGCCCGAAGAGCGCCACCGCGCCCGCGCCCGCGAACTGCGGGAGGGCGCCGCCGGTGAGGAGCTGCTGCGGCTGCCAGGCCACCGCCGCGCCCGCCGCGCCCGCCGCGCACCCGAGCAGCGCGACGAGCAGCACGAGCCGCGCCCAGGGCGAGGTGAGCACGGCGGCGGGGGACGGCATTGGGGGAGCGTATCCGACGAAACCGTACGCGGGCCGTGACGTGCGGCTCATCGGGGGCCGGGCGGAAAACCGTTCGACGCGGCCCGGTCAGCAGGCGGATGATCGTGGACATGTCCCGGTACGCCTTCCACACGGCCCCGTCCGCAGTCGCGGACGCGCTGAAGGCTGCCCTGGACTTCTTCGCCGCGGCAGCGGACGGCGCCCGACCCTGACCCTTCCCGGATTCCATCCGCGGACCCCGCCGGGGGAGGGTCGGCGGGGCCAGGGGGTCCGCGCGTCCACCGCGATCCGCAAGGAAGCGATCATGGCCAAGCAGGCGTACGTCCGCACCAAACCGCATCTCAACATCGGCACCATGGGTCACGTCGACCACGGCAAGACGACCCTGACAGCCGCCCTCACCAAGGTCCTGGCCGAGCGCGGCGGCGGCACCTTCGTCCCGTTCGAGCGCATCGACCGGGCGCCGGAGGAGCGCGACCGCGGCATCACCATCAACCTGGCGCACGTCGAGTACGAGACGGACACCCGGCACTACGCGCACGTCGACATGCCCGGGCACGCCGACTTCGTGAAGAACATGGTGACCGGCGCCGCCCAGCTCGATGGCGCGATCCTGGTGGTCTCCGCCACCGACGGGATCATGCCGCAGACCGCCGAGCACGTGCTGCTCGCCCGGCAGGTCGGCGTGGAGCACATCGTCGTCGCGCTCAACAAGGCCGACGCCGGCGATCCGGAGCTGACCGACCTGGTGGAGCTGGAGGTCCGCGAGTTGCTCACGGCCCACGGCTATCCGGGCGAGCGGCTGCCGGTGGTCCGCGTCTCCGGGCTGCTCGCCCTGCGCGGCGAGCCCCGGTGGACGGCCGCCGCGCTGGCGCTGCTGGACGCCGTGGACACCTGGGTGCCGACGCCGGTGCGCTATCTCGACGCACCGTTCCTGCTGCCGGTGGAGAACGCGCTGACCATCACCGGCCGGGGCACGGTCGTCACCGGCGCCGTCGAGCGCGGCACGGTCCGGGTGGGCGACCGCGTGGACGTGCTGGGCGGGGCGCCGGGGCAGACGGTGGTCACGGGGGTGGAGACCTTCGGCCGGACGATGGACCGCGCCGAGGCCGGCGACAACGTGGCGCTGCTGCTGCGGGGCGTCTCCCGCGAGGCTGTCCGCCGCGGCGACGTGGTGGCGGCGCCCGGCAGCGTCGTACCGCGCAGCCGCTTCACCGCGCAGGTGTACCTGCTCACGGCGGCCGAGGGCGGCCGGCGCACGCCGGTCGCCAGCGGCTACCGGCCGCAGTTCTACCTGCGTACCGCGGACGTCGTCGGGGACATCACGCTGCCCGACGGCGGCCGTGCGCGCCCGGGGGAGCGCGTGGCGATGAGTGTGGAGCTGGGCCGCGAGCTGCCGCTGGAGCCCGGTCTGGGCTTCGCGATCCGCGAGGGCGGCCGTACGGTCGGCGCGGGGACGGTGACCGCCGTGGACTGACGGCCCCGTACGCACGGCGGCGATGAGCGAAGCCGCCACCGGTGACCACCGGTGGCGGCTTCGGCGACAATGGGCGGGTGGACGACCGCATACCCGCCCGAGCCGACGTGGACTTCGGCACCGCACGCCTGCTGCCGGACGTCGACCGCCCGGCGGGCTGGCTGCTCACGGTCGACGGCGCCCCGCAGTCCTACGTCGACCTGGCCGACCCCCGGCACCTGGAGTTCGAGTACGTCCGCCGCCTCGCCCACGTCGCCGACCTGCTCGGCGAGCCTGCCGGCCCGCTGGACGTCCTGCACCTGGGCGGCGGCGCCCTCACCCTGCCCCGCTACCTCGCCGCCACCCGCCCCGGCTCCCGACAGCACGTCGCGGAAGCCGACCGGGGACTCATCGCCCTGGTCGGCGAGCACCTCCCGCTGCCCGCCGGCTGCGGTATCGAGGTGCTGCCCGCCGACGCCCGCAAGGCGCTGGAGGCCGCCCAGCCTGCCGCCCTGGACCTGGTCGTCGCCGACGTCTACGGTGGCTCGCGTTCCCCTGCGCACCTCGCCTCCGTGGAGTTCGCCCGCGCCGCCGCCCGCGCCCTGCGCCCGCACGGCGTCTACGCCGCCAACCTCGCCGACGCCGCCCCCTTCGCGTTCCTGCGCTCCCAACTCGCCTGCGCCGCCGCCGTCTTCCCGTACCGCTGCGTGCTGGCGGAGCCCGGGGTGCTGCGCGGGCGGCGCTTCGGCAACGTGGTGCTCGTCGCCTCGCACGAGGAACTGCCCGTCCACGACCTCGCCCGCCGCGCCGCCGCCGACGCCTTTCCGGCGCGGACGGTCCACGGCCCCGCGCTGGAGCGCCTCACCGGCGGCGCTCAGCCGGTCACCGACGCCGACGCGGTCCCCTCGCCCGAGCCGCCGGGCGGCTCCTTCACGGTGGGCTGAGGCCGGGCCCGGGCCGGAATCCCGCCCTCGGCCTGCGGCGCCCGCTCCAGCCGCCGCACCTGCGGTACGCACAGCACCGCCGCCGTCAGGACGACGATCACCACAGCGCCGCCCCACAGCGCCCCGCCCCGGCCGAACACCCCCATCGCCGGACCGGCCAGCGCCGCCGCCAGCGGCACCCCCGCCAGCGAGCCGAACCAGTCGTACGCCGCGACCCGGGAGAGCTTCTCCTCCGGGATCTCCTGGCGCAGCGCCGTCATCCACGTCACCCCGAAGACCTCGATCGACACCCCGCTGACGAACATGACCGCCGCCAGCTCCCGCGCCCCCACCGGCACCGCCAGCGCGGCGGTCGGCAGCGCGAAGGGGAACACGCACAGGATCCCGACCAGCAGCATCCGCCGCGGCCGCCAGCGCATCATCAGCAGCGCACCGCCCACCGTGCCCGCCCCGAAGGCGCTCAGCGCCAGCCCCCACGGCACCGCCCCGCCCAGATGCTCCCGGGCGACCAGCGGCCCGTACACCGACTCCGCCGCCGCGACGACGGCGTTGACGACGGAGAACTGCAGCACGATGGCCCACAGCCACGGCCGTGAGACGAACTCCCGCCAGCCCACCCGCAGATCCGTCACCAGCCCCTCGCTCTTCTCCCGCGCCGGCACCCCGCTCACGTCGAGGAACGCCCGCAGCCCCCCGGCCAGCGCGAAGGCCGCCGCGTCCAGCAGCAGCACCCAGCCCGGCCCCACCCCCGCCACCAGCGCGCCGCCCAGCGCGGCGCCCCCGATGTGGGCGCCGTTCATGCCCAGCCGGAAGAGCGCGAAGGCGCGCCCCGCGTCCCCCTCGCCCACGGAGCTGAGCACCATCCCCTCGGCGGCCGGTGCGAAGAACGCCTGGCCGACGCCGCCGAGTGCGGACAGCAGCGCCATCTGCCACAGCTGCGCCTGCCCGGTGACCACCAGCAGGCCGAAGAGGCCCTGGGAGAGGAAGTTCAGCGTGTTCGCGGCGACCATCACGCGATGGCGCGGGAAGCGGTCCGCGACCGCCCCGCCTATCAGCAGGAACGCCACCAGCGGCAGCGTCCGCGCGGCGGCCACCAGACCGGCGTCCGTCGCGCTGCCGCCGGCCTCGTACACGGCGAACATCGAGGCGATCAGCGCACCCGAGGTGCCGATGCCGGTGATGACGGCGGCGGCGGAGAGGAGGGTGTAGTTGCGCCCGGCCCAGGCGGGGCGGCGCAGCCGGGCGCGGGGGTGGGGGGAGGGGGTGGTCACGGGGGAACTATTCCCGCCCGGACCGGATACGCCAAATGCAATAGGCGCATCCCGGTCCGGACCGCGGATCGGCCGCTCCCGGATCAGCCGCGGCTCAGATCAGCCGCAGCGATCCGGTGATCTGCTTGATGACCTCCTCCGGCACCTCGTCCTTCACCCCGGTGTCGGAGATCAGCACGAAGGAGGCCATCGCGCCGTCCTTGTCGGTGAAGCTGACCGCGACCGCCTTGCCGTCGGAGTTGAGGCAGCCGTCCTTGTTCTTCGCCTTCGGTACGCCGCTCACGCTCGCGCGCGCGATGTGCCCGCGGACCCCGTGCCCGTTGCTGAAGGGGGTGGGGGCCGGGGCGGTCAGCTTCCCCTTGCGCTTCTCGTCGTAGCCGGCGATCACCCAGGAGGACGCCGCGTCGCGGGCGGCCTGCAGGGTGTTCTTCGCGCCGACCGCGCCCTTGGTGCCGGCCAGGGCGCGGCTGGCGCTGCCGCACCAGTCGTCGCGGTAGGCGGCCACGCCCGTCATCGCCACCAGCACCTCCCCGTCGTCGCTCTCGAAGCCGACGGTCAGGCCGGAGGACTTCACCTCCCAGGAGGCGGGGACGTCGAAGGCGTTGTGCCGCTTGGTGTTGGCGACGGCCTTCCAGCCCTCGATGATCGGGCGCACCGCCTCCCCGCGCGGGTTCTCGCCGTCGATCGGGGGCGCGGCACTGGCGGTCGGCGCGGTGGACGGGGTGGGGGTGGGGGAGGAGGTGGCGGCGACCGGGGCGCCGCCGTCGCCGCGGTTGTGCACCACGATCACCCCGACCACGATCGCGGAGGCGGTGACGGCGGTCGCGGCGATGAGGGCGATGACGGCCCGGGTGCTCATCGGCTGCTTGGGCGGGCGCTGCCCCGGCGGTTCGGGCGGGGGCGGCCAGGCGGGCGTCTCGGGCGGAGCCCACTGGCCGCCGCCGCTGTGTCCGTACGGTCCCGGGGGCGGCGGCTGCTGCCCGTAGGGGACCGGCTGCTGATACGGGTTGTGCGGCGGGTGCTGCTCGCCCCCGGCCTGCTGTCCTGGCCACATGGTCGAAACGATAGACGTACCGGAAGAGGCCCCGGTGATACTACCCGCTGGTAACATCACCGCATGTCCGAACCCTTGACGAACATCGGCGAGCTGATGGCCGCCACCGTGCCCATGGCCCGCACCCTCAACCTGTCCTTCGACGAGGTCACCCCCGAGCGGGCCGTCGTCAGCCTCCCCGACCAGGGCGACTTCCACAACCACGTGGGCGGCCCGCACGCCGGTGCGATCTTCACCCTCGCCGAGTCCGCGAGCGGCGCGATCGTGATGGCCGCCTTCGGCGACCAGCTCTCGCGCGCCGTGCCGCTCTTCGTGAGCGCCGAGGTCGTCTACACCAAGCTGGCGATGGGCCCCGTCACCGCCACCGCGCAGCTCGGCCGCCCGATCGCCGAGGTCGTCGCGGAGCTGGACGAGGGCAAGCGCCCGGAGTTCCCCGTCGACATCGACGTCACCCGCGCCGACGGCGCCGTCACCTCGCGGATGAGCGTCGTGTGGACGCTGCGGCCCAGCAGCTGAGCCGCACGCCGTACGTCCGGTAGGTCTGGTACGTCCGGTGCGTCAGCCCTCGTCCGCGTGCGTACGGGCGAGGGCGACGTACACCTCCGCGTTGACCCGGAGCATCTCGCGCTCCTCGTCCGTCAGCGGCCGCCGCACCTTCGCCGGCACCCCCGCGACCAGCGAACCGGGCGGCACCCGCATCCCCTGCGGCACCAGCGCCTGCGCGGCGACCAGCGAACCGGCCCCGATGTGCGCCCCGTTGAGCACCGTGGCGCCCATGCCGATGAGCACGTCGTCCTCGACAGTGCAGCCGTGCACCACCGCGTTGTGCCCGATCGTCACCCGAGCGCCGATGGAGACGGGGAAGCCCGGGTCGACGTGCACCGTGCAGTTGTCCTGGACGTTGCTGCCCTCGCCCAGCACGATGGGCCCGAGGTCGGCGCGCAGCACCGCGTTGTACCAGACGCTCGCCCCGGCGGCCACGCTTACCTCCCCGAGCACCACCGCGGTCGGCGCCACGAACGCCTCCGCGTCGACCTTCGGCTCCTTGCCGCCCACACCCCGGATCAGCCCGTGCATCGCCACGCCCCACTCCCTCGTCGTCCCTCGTCGCCGGATTCCCCCGCACCGTACAGCGACACCGCCGACCACGGCGGCCCAGGTGGGGGAAAGATCACACGGCGTCCGTGCCCCGGGCGCGTGCTCCGCGTGAGTACGGTGTGCGGGTGCCGAAGGACCCCTCCCGCCCCAGCCCGCTCGCCCGCGCCGCCTCCCGCGCCGTGCACGCCTGCTGGCGCTGGGTGCAGCGGATGGGCGCGGTCAGCGCCGCCAGCCCCGGCCCGTACCGCTTCCGGCGCATCGGCGAGGGCACCAGGATCGCCTTCCCGGTCGGCACCGTCTTCAACGAGCAGTGGATCGAACTGGGCGCCTACTGCATCATCGGCCAGCACGCCACCCTCACCGCGGGCATGATGCCCGACCTCGACCTCGGCCCCGAGCCCGTACTGCGCCTGGGCAACGGCGTGGTCCTGGGGCGCGGCAGCCACATCGTCGCCGACAGCCCCGTGACGATCGGCGACGACGTCTACTGCGGCCCGTACGTCTACATCACCAGCAGCAACCACTCCTACGACGACCCCCACTCGCCCATCGGCCGGCAGTGGCCGCGCAGCGCCCCGGTCGAGATCGGCTCCGGCAGCTGGCTGGGCACGGGCGCGCTGATCCTCCCGGGCGCCCGGCTGGGCCGCAACGTGGTGGTGGCGGCGGGCTCGGTGGTACGCGGCGAGGTCCCCGACCACGCGGTCGTCGCCGGCGCCCCCGCGAAGATCGTCCGCCGCTGGGCCGCGGAGACGGGCTGGCAGCCGCCGCTGCGGACCCCGCCGCCAGTGCCGATCCCGCAGGAGGCGACGCCGGAGCAACTGGCCGCGCTGGCGCGGTGGGAGCCGGACGCCGCACAGACCGCCACCCCGGAGCCGACGACGTGAGGACCCACCGATGAGCGACCGGACCCTGCGCATCGTGCTGGCGGTCGCCCTGGGCATCCAGGCGCTCGCCGTCCTGGCCCACCTGCTGCGCGACCGGCTGTGAGCCGCGTCGGCGCCCCGCACGCGCCGACGCCCCCCACGCCCCCACGCCTACCGCCGCGACACGTCCAGCGACAGCGCCACCGGATGCTCACGGAAGCCCAGGCTCCGGTACAGCCGCTCGGCCTCCGGCGAGGCGTGCAGATCGACCCGGCTGACACCCCGCCCGGCGAACCAGTCGAGCAGGGCGAGCATCACCCCGCGCCCGTACCCGCGCCCCCGGTAGCGCGGCTCCGTACACACGCTGAAGACGAAACCGAACCGCCCCGTCGGATGCCCCGGCGCGGGCAGCCGCTGCTCCATGCGCCCCACCGCGCAGGCCGCGAGGCGCCCCGGCTCCGCCCCGTCGACGACGAAGGCGCCCAGCGCGGCCGGCTCGGCGCCGAGCTGCTCCTCCAGCACCGCCCGCGCGTCGCGCTCCCAACTCCCGGGCTCGTCACGCCCGTTCATGGCGGCGAACATCATCCGCCGCAGCCGCACCAGCTCACTCGCATCGCCCACCCGGGCGGGCCGTATCCCGATCACGCCGCAACGCTACCCACGCCGCGTCCCGCGTAGCGAACACGCGGGACATGCGGAGAACGGCCATCGGTGCCATCGTCGTCCACAGGCGGGACGCGCCCGCCGGACGGAACACGGGAAACGGCGCGAACAGGGGATCCCAGGTGCACACGTTGGCAACGGTCGGCGTCTACGGCTTCGACCAGGACTCCTTCCTGGAACGACTGCGGCAGGAGGACGTGCGCCTGCTGCTCGACGTACGCCAGCGCCGCGGCGTGCGCGGAGCGGACTACGCCTGGGCGAACTCACTGCGGCTGCAGGCCGCCCTCGCCGAGGCCGGGATCGCCTACGAGCACCACCGCGAACTCGCGCCGACGACCGAACTGCGTCAGATCCAGTACGCCGAGGACAGGCGCCGAGGAATCGGCAAGCGCTCCCGCAGCGAGCTCGCCCCCGAGTACGCCCGCCGCTACACCACCGAGATCCTCGACCCGGTCGATCTCGATCCGATCGTGACGGCGCTGCCGGACGGCGGCACGGCGGCGCTGCTCTGCGTCGAAAGCGACCCCGAGGCATGCCATCGATCGCTGGTCGCCCGGCGCCTTGCCGAGGAGCACCACCTCACCGTCGAGCACCTGAGGCCGCGGTAACGGACGATCTTCCGCCCACCGGCGTCCTTTCGGACACCGGTGGGCGGGGTGGCGGGTGCGGGGTTGCGCGTGCGGGGCGCCCCCGCACGCGCGCCCCGTCAGCCCAGGCGCGGGATCTCGATCGCCGGGCACCTGTCCATCACCATGTCCACGCCCGCCTTCCCGACCCGCTCGTACGCCGCCTCGTCCACCACGCCGAGCTGGAACCAGACCGCCTTGGCACCGACCGCCACCGCCTCGTCGGCGACCGCACTGGCCAGATCGCTGTTGACGAACACGTCCACGACATCGACCGGGAAGGGAATGTCCGCGAGGGAGGCGTACCCCTGCTCGCCGTGCACCGCCTCCGCCTTGGGATGGACGGGGACGACCCGCTTGCCGTAGCGCCGCAGGACGTCCGCGACACCGTACGCGGCGCGGCTCCGGTTGTTCGACAGACCGACCACCGCCCAGGTGTCGCCGCTCTCGGTGAGGATCCGGCGGACGAGATCCTGGTCTCCGTACATCTGCGTGCCTCCTGGGCCGTGGTGCGGTTACGTCCCGTACAACCGCCCGCACGACCCCGTGATTCCCCGCGTACGCTGGGCGGATGCAAGAGCGCTACGAAACCGTCGACGGCCAGGGCGTGCACGAGACCGAGGTGAACCGGTCCCGGTTCATCTGCGCGCTGGCACCCGCCGCGACGGAGGCGCAGGCGCAGGAGTTCCTCGCCCGGATCCGCGCGGAGCACCCCTCCGCCACCCACAACTGCTTCGCCTACGTCATCGGCGCCGGCGCGGAGGTCCAGAAGGCCGGCGACGACGGAGAGCCGGGCGGCACCGCCGGCCTCCCCATGCTCCAGATGCTGCTGCGCCGCGAGCTGCGCTACGTCGTCGCGGTCGTCACCCGCTACTTCGGCGGTACGAAACTCGGCGCCGGCGGCCTCATCCGCGCCTACGGCGGCGCGGTCGGCGCGGCGCTGGACGCGCTCGGCACCGTCACCCGCCACCGCTTCCGCCTGGCCACGGTGACCGTCGACCACCTGCGCGCGGGAAAGGTCGAGAACGACCTGCGCGCGACGGGCCGCGACGTACGCGAGGTGCGCTACGGCTCCCAGGTCGTGATCGAGGTGGCCCTCCCCGAGGGCGACATCGAAGGCTTCCGCGCCTGGCTGGCCGACACCACCTCCGGCACCGCGGACCTCACCCTGGGCGGGGAGACGTACGGGGCGGCGTGACTACGCCCCGTCGGCCGGCGCAAGGAACCGCCGCGCCTTCGCGTCCAGTTGCGCCAGCAGGTACGCCCCCGCATCGGGCCGCATCCGCGCCAGCGCCACCGCCGCCGTGATGACCACGTCGGCGACCTCCTCGTGCACCCGCCCCCAATCGGCCCTTTCCTTGCGGGGGTTGGTCCCCCGCGCCCCGATGACCGCCTGCGCCGCCTCCCCGCTCTCCTCGGCGATCTTCAGCACCTGGAGCGTCCACTGCTCCTCGTCACCGAGCCCGAGCCCGTCGTCGTGGGCGCGGAAGCGGGCGGCGAGCAGGGCGGCGGTCTCCCAGAGCGGGTCGGGCCGCGGAGGGTGCGGCACGCCATCGTCGATGGAGGCGGCGGGCGTCTGGACCATGGTTCTCCCTGATCGGACGAGGGCGTTCATGCCGTGAGGGTTTCCCGTGCCTGGTGGGTGGTACGGACGCGGCGCCACAACTGCGCCCGCGCGGGGGCGTCAACGTCGGTCAGGTCCAGCCGGAACACGCCGGCCAGTACGTCGTACCAGTCGTCCGCCGAGTCGATGGTCCGCTCGTCCGTACCCCCGGCGTCGATCCGGCGCAGTACGCAGCCGCGCAGCACGTCCGCGCCCGTGGCGTCGCGGAGTTGGGCGGTGAGGGTCCGGACGAAGCCGGACTCGGGGGAGGTGGACAGCCGGAGGTGCTCCGCGGCGAAGGACGACAGCTCCACCGGGCCGGGCGCGAAGTCCATCGCCGTGAACGCGCCGCGGGGGTCGTGGGTGAACCGCCAGCCGCCGGGCTCCGCCACCGACGGGGCCATCGCGTAGGTGAACGGCCCCTGGGTGTAGGTCCCTTCGCGCAGCGGCAGCGGCTCGCGCACCGCGTCGCCGAGCCCGGTGTCGACCAGCCACCGCTCGCCGTCGAGCCGCACGGTGAGCGCGAGATGGGCGCCGTTCGCGCCCGCGGGGGCCTCCGGGGTCGTCTGCACCCCGGCCCGGTGGCGGGTGACGTCGTAGCCGAGGGCCGTCAGCAGCGCGCCGAAGGCCCCGTTGAGATGGAAGCAGTAGCCACCGCGCCCGCGCACGATCCGGGCCACGGACTCCGCGGCGCCGATGCCCGTCGGCCGCCCCAACTGGATGTCGAGGTTCTCGTACGCGACCCGCTCCACCTGCGCCCGGTGCAGCGCCCACAGCGCCTCGGCGGTGGGGGCCGCGGGCCGGTCCACCCCCAGAACGGCCAGGTACCCGTCGACGTCGATCATGATCCCCTCCCCGTCCGAGCAGACGATCAGCATAGTTGCCGGTACCGCCGTCCCACGGCCCGTCCCTGGTCGGATAGTTTCTCCTCTGTCGCAAAGATCCGTGGGGCGGCGGGCCGCCGTTGGGGGTGGACCGGGCCTCGACCCGACTGGCTGGAGAACTCATGGCGCTGTGGGACGTCCTCAAGGAATCCATCGCGAAGCTGCAGGCGCATCTCGTCGCGAAGAAGAACGACCTCAAGGGTGCGGCCTTCCGGGACGCGAGCATGGCGATCTGCGCACTGGTCACCGCCGCAGACGGCAAGATCGACCCCGCCGAACGGCAGCGCGTGGCCAAGCTGATCACCACGAACGAGGTCCTCCAGCACTTCCCGGCCGAGGACCTGCGTCAGCTGTACGAGGCCAACCTGGAGCGCCTCGCGGCGGACTTCGACTTCGGCAAGGTCGCCGTGCTCCAGGAGATAGGCAAGACCAAGGAGAAGGCGACCGAGGCCCGGGCGACGATCCAGATCGGCATCGTCATCGGCGGCGCCGACGGCACGTTCAGCGACGAGGAGAAGAACGTCGTCCGCGAGGCGTGCTACGCGGTCGGTCTGCTGCCGTACGAGTTCGACCTCTGACGGAAGGCCGGCTGCCCGCGACAGGCCGTCCCGGGGGGCTGCCCGCGACAAACGGGCCCGAGGGGCTGCCTGCGGGAGGGGCGGCGACGGGGAGGGCGCTTCCCGGGTCGGCCGCGCCCTCCCCGCGGCTGCGGAAGCGCCGGGAGGGTGCGGCGGGATAGAGTCCGTCGGCGCCTTCCTGCCCCGCGCACCGGCGTGACTGCGGCGCGGGTGGCCTTCGCACGGGCACCCAGAAGACAGGTCCATGTCCAACTTCACGTTGGCCCCCTCATATGGGCGATCATGGGTGCAGACCCGAGCCGGTCTCCTGGCGCACTACGTCCGGTTGAGACCCCTCGTAGGGGCGATCACGGACCTTCGTCGCGTCCTGACGCTGCGGTTCGTCCCACCAGTTGAGACCCCTCGTAGGGGCGATCACGGACCGGTGAGGGCGGCATCAACACCTTCACCGTCTCCCAGTTGAGACCCCTCGTAGGGGCGATCACGGACACTACCAGTGGGACTGGTCGGGGTTCCTCACCCCCACGTTGAGACCCCTCGTAGGGGCGATCACGGACCACGGAGTGACGGCAGTTGGGGTGCTGGAGTCCTGGTTGAGACCCCTCGTAGGGGCGATCACGGACGGGCCGCAGGAAAAATCGCCGCGTAGAGGTATCCGGTTGAGACCCCTCGTAGGGGCGATCACGGACCACAACGCCGCCGGTTCGCTACCCGCCACCTCCCGTTGAGACCCCTCGTAGGGGCGATCACGGACCTGAGGCTTCCGTGGCTGTAGTGATGCTGTCACACTGTTGAGACCCCTCGTAGGGGCGATCACGGACTCGGCCAGCGCCACGGGAACGGGCGTACCTCCTTCGGGTTGAGACCCCTCGTAGGGGCGATCACGGACCCGCATCATCGAGCGGTCCATCACGCTGATCGTGCGGTTGAGACCCCTCGTAGGGGCGATCACGGACTCCGTCAGCGGTGATGTGCAGGACTGCCGCGCCATGTTGAGACCCCTCGTAGGGGCGATCACGGACATGACGTCGTGCGCGCTGTGATGCTCGATGGCGGCAAGTTGAGACCCCTCGTAGGGGCGATCACGGACCAGCAAGGTGCGCTCCCTCACCGACCCGTCTACCACGTTGAGACCCCTCGTAGGGGCGATCACGGACCGGCAAGCCTCGGCTTCGACGACCCACTGGCCGTCGTGTTGAGACCCCTCGTAGGGGCGATCACGGACGGGAACGCATTCAGGCTGTAGAGCTTCCGTACTCTAGGTTGAGACCCCTCGTAGGGGCGATCACGGACGCGAGTCGATCAGGCCCGTGGAGGCGATAGCGGTCCCGTGTTGAGACCCCTCGTAGGGGCGATCACGGACGGTCGCGATGAACGTGCGCACCCACTTCATCGACACGTTGAGACCCCTCGTAGGGGCGATCACGGACCATCGCTGCCGCCGGCCTCACGTGGTCGGATCTTTTGTTGAGACCCCTCGTAGGGGCGATCACGGACGATGACGCACCCCGACAACGGAAGCTTGGTCCACATGTTGAGACCCCTCGTAGGGGCGATCACGGACCGGCGACGTCGCCCGCGACAGCGATCCGATTAGCGCGTTGAGACCCCTCGTAGGGGCGATCACGGACGACGCACCTTGCCCAACTGCACAGCGATTGACCGGCGTTGAGACCCCTCGTAGGGGCGATCACGGACGCGCTGCCATCGGCTCGGGAAGCGTGATTTCCGTCAGGTTGAGACCCCTCGTAGGGGCGATCACGGACCCTCGGGCGGGGCGCAGACCCGCGGCGGGGTCATCTTGTTGAGACCCCTCGTAGGGGCGATCACGGACCACCGGCGCCGCCCTGACCCTGTCGGGCATCTCCTAGTTGAGACCCCTCGTAGGGGCGATCACGGACCCGAGGCGAAGGCGCGCCTAGAGAAAGATCAGGGGCGTTGAGACCCCTCGTAGGGGCGATCACGGACCATGGTCAAGTACGGGCCGGACTACGCGCTCAAATAGTTGAGACCCCTCGTAGGGGCGATCACGGACATGAAGGCGGCGACATCGTCTACGGCCCGCTGTTGATGTTGAGACCCCTCGTAGGGGCGATCACGGACGTTCCTGCGCGAGACCGCAGTGGACTGGTCGCTGGCGTTGAGACCCCTCGTAGGGGCGATCACGGACAGGTCGCGCCACTCGCGTAGCGCCCGGATGTGCTCGCGTTGAGACCCCTCGTAGGGGCGATCACGGACTTGAATACTCCGAGGGATCGTAGGCGTTTGTGGTCTGTTGAGACCCCTCGTAGGGGCGATCACGGACGTACTGCCGTGGGGTCGCAGCCGCCGCCGACCTCATGTTGAGACCCCTCGTAGGGGCGATCACGGACGGCGGTGGCGGGCTTTCGGCACCTGCTGGGCGTCATGTTGAGACCCCTCGTAGGGGCGATCACGGACGCTGCGCCTGCTCCGGCGTCATCGCGCGCGCACGCTGTTGAGACCCCTCGTAGGGGCGATCACGGACCCAGGTCCAGCTGGTCGACTGTGCGCTCGGTGACCTCGTTGAGACCCCTCGTAGGGGCGATCACGGACTCCCAGGCTCCCATTCCATGATCCCATCATGCGCGCAGTTGAGACCCCTCGTAGGGGCGATCACGGACCGGCGTAGATATCACGCGCAGCGCCTGACGAGTCTTGTTGAGACCCCTCGTAGGGGCGATCACGGACGGATGACTCCGCCGTACGCTGTGCGGTCGAATACTCGTTGAGACCCCTCGTAGGGGCGATCACGGACCGTGGAGGAATTGTCCGGCCTGCCGCTGCAATGGCGGTTGAGACCCCTCGTAGGGGCGATCACGGACTCCCGCAGGTCAGTCACGGCGCGCTCACCCCCTCGGGTTGAGACCCCTCGTAGGGGCGATCACGGACGCGCATCGCGGGCCCGCAGTAGCCCACCCCCGTACCGTTGAGACCCCTCGTAGGGGCGATCACGGACAGTCGTAGAGCCGCGCCCATGTGGTGCCGGTCCAGCGTTGAGACCCCTCGTAGGGGCGATCACGGACGCCATCGCGCCCGACCCGAACATGGCGAGGATACTGTCGTTGAGACCCCTCGTAGGGGCGATCACGGACTCGCCGTCCAGATGGCCGGTCGGATCAACAAGACCAGGTTGAGACCCCTCGTAGGGGCGATCACGGACGATGACCTGCTCCATCGTCTCCGCCGTGGACTTGCCGTTGAGACCCCTCGTAGGGGCGATCACGGACTCTTGCAGGGGCGCCCGATGGCGGCGCGGCAGGTGTGTTGAGACCCCTCGTAGGGGCGATCACGGACCCGTCGCGCGTGAGATGGACGCTGACCTCGATAGCGGTTGAGACCCCTCGTAGGGGCGATCACGGACAGCGGAGAGTGCCGCCGGCCTACTAGTCGTGCTCTTAGTTGAGACCCCTCGTAGGGGCGATCACGGACGCCGGCCCTGTCGAGGCGGCCGTCCGAGACGACGTGTTGAGACCCCTCGTAGGGGCGATCACGGACCTGGCGCAGTACGCACACCAGCTGGCGCACCTCACGTTGAGACCCCTCGTAGGGGCGATCACGGACCGTCGGGCGTCAGCGAGAATGTCGCGAGCCCATTCGTGTTGAGACCCCTCGTAGGGGCGATCACGGACCGGCGCGGGAGAGGGGTAGTACGTGAGCCTCTTCCGTGTTGAGACCCCTCGTAGGGGCGATCACGGACCTGGAGCCGGTGGAGGACGACCAGGCGGTCCGCAAGTTGAGACCCCTCGTAGGGGCGATCACGGACTCGCGCTAGCGAGCGTCTGTTCATCCATGGACGCGGGTTGAGACCCCTCGTAGGGGCGATCACGGACCTGCCGGAGGCTCTTTCAATCAGCGCTGGGTGTGGCGGTTGAGACCCCTCGTAGGGGCGATCACGGACGTCGAACAGCGCCTTCTTGTAGGCGGGCGAGGACTGGTTGAGACCCCTCGTAGGGGCGATCACGGACCGGTCACGTCCGGGTGGCGGCCTGACGGAGCGCGACCTGTTGAGACCCCTCGTAGGGGCGATCACGGACCAGCTCGTACCCAGAACACTAGTTGTCGACGAACTGCGTTGAGACCCCTCGTAGGGGCGATCACGGACGGCCGCCGACGTGGCCGCCGACGTGGCCGAGTTGCTGTTGAGACCCCTCGTAGGGGCGATCACGGACTCGGCGGGAGCGATGGCCTGGACCTGCACTCTTGCCGGTTGAGACCCCTCGTAGGGGCGATCACGGACCGCCCTGCCCGGCGGCCTCACTTCATGCATCAGCTTGTTGAGACCCCTCGTAGGGGCGATCACGGACAAGCGTAAGCGCCCGTCCAGCCTCTGCGCAGCATGCGTTGAGACCCCTCGTAGGGGCGATCACGGACCCGGTTCCGCACCATCGTCGGCCACCTTCTGCTGCGGTTGAGACCCCTCGTAGGGGCGATCACGGACTACACAGTGCGTTAGCGCGGTTACTCAGAGTCTTCGAGTTGAGACCCCTCGTAGGGGCGATCACGGACTGGCCTACCACGGTCGGCGGTCACTGGCAATTCGCCGGTTGAGACCCCTCGTAGGGGCGATCACGGACTGGCGTGGCTGACGGCTACCAATATGCTGAGGTTCTTGTTGAGACCCCTCGTAGGGGCGATCACGGACGCGCATGTGCATCCGTAGCACTCGCTCCGCTGTCCGTGTTGAGACCCCTCGTAGGGGCGATCACGGACCGGGAACGATGTTGTCTTCCGTGTCGGTACCGCCAGTTGAGACCCCTCGTAGGGGCGATCACGGACACCGTCCGTTCCGGGCACTTATACGCGGCTGCAATGCGTTGAGACCCCTCGTAGGGGCGATCACGGACCGGCCCGATGGGCACGGATACAATTGGCGTCTATGCGTTGAGACCCCTCGTAGGGGCGATCACGGACCGGCGGCGAAGTCAGCATTACGGTCAATTACGATCCGTTGAGACCCCTCGTAGGGGCGATCACGGACCCACGATCCTCGGGGGTCCTTGCGCGCGCCCTACCGGTTGAGACCCCTCGTAGGGGCGATCACGGACCGGAGGCTCACCCAGCGGCCCCACCACCGGATTCTGGTTGAGACCCCTCGTAGGGGCGATCACGGACCTGCCCGTCGGCGCCGCGCACGGTGATCTGCCAGTTGAGACCCCTCGTAGGGGCGATCACGGACCCCACGGTAAAGCTGCAGGTGAGGGCCGGTGTAGTTGGGGCTGGTCTGGTGGGGATTGCAGCGAACCTCCGATGGTGTTCGCGGGTCCGGTGTGGCGCTGAAATCTTGGGGAGATTTCTTGATCAAGGCATGGGGCTGTGCGGCTACAGGATATCGGTGGGGGCGGGTTCGACTGCGCCCCATTCGAGCCGGCGGGGGGTGGTGCCGGGCGGATAGGTGTAGACGAGGACGTTGTCGTAGTCGAGGTCGAGGACGTCCTCGACGGTGGCTTGGAAGCTGCGGAGTTGGGCGTCACTGAGTTCGCCTTCGAAGACGCTGCGCTGGACGTGGTGGAGGTATTTGCGGCAGGTCTTGAGGATCTTCGGGTTGCGGACGGCAGCGGTGTCGTACACGACGATGACGTACACGCGCGGTCTACCACCAGATCCGGAAGGGCTTGTACCCGGTGCCTTCGAGGCAGTGCCGGGTCAGGGCGAGGGCGTCGAGATAGAGCAGTTCGTCGTAGGCGACGTTCCGGCCGAGGCCGCGGTGTGCGACGGTGACTCCGAATTCGTCGCGCACAGTCTGGACCACGAGTTTGCGGCCGGTCTCGCTGAGCATCGCCTGGTTGGTCTCGCGGTCGAAGTGGTGCTCTTTCAGCTGGTTGCGGCCTGCCATACGCAGAAGTAGGCGTTCGGCGAAGAGGGGCTTGAACATCTCGGACAGGTCGAGAACCAGCGAGTGTCGCTGGCGTTCCATGCTGCTGTGCAGGAAGGCGATGCCGCTGTGCAGCGGAGTCAGGCGCACGGCGGTGAGAACACGCGCGTAGGTGATGCCGTTGACGTAACTGATGAAGGCGTTACCGGCGTTGGCGGGTGGGCGGCGGCTGCGCCCGCCCAACTGGAGCCAGTCGGGGAGCTTCGTGTCGATGACCTCCCACGCGGAGCGGCGGAAGGTTCCCTCGGCGCCCATGAGTTGGGCCGGGCTCTCGGCGGTGTCGATGGAGTTGCGAAGGACGGTGTAGGGGCGGGTGAGGAGCTTGCGGTCGACGACTCGGCGGACGTTGAACGCGGTGGCGTCGACGATGCTGCGCGCTATGGCGAGGGCGGCGGCGGAGTCGGTGGCGGTGCGGGCCTGGGCCAGGACGGTTTCGCCGGAGGTGCTGGTTTCGGAGGTGAGGAGTGAGCCGGCGTAGTCCCCGTAGTAACTGAGCAGGTGGACATTGATGCGATGCCGGTTGAGGAGGGAGACCACGGAGGTGTTGATGTCGACCTCGGCGCAGGCCACGATGTCGCGGACATCGGTCACGGGGATGTGGACGGCAGGCGCCTCGTCCCGATCGATGATCAGGGACTGGTCCTTGCGGCGGATCCGGCAGGGGGTGGTGAGCCAGTAGGTCCGGGCAGCGGCGGGCATATCACTCCGTCCAGCAGTAGTCGGTGAAGCTGCACCCTCGGCAGCCCGTACGGGGCAGGCGCTCGGGGGAGACGGGGGCATGGACCACCGCGAGGACGGCGGCGATATCGGCCTCAGCTTGGATAGCGGCCTCAGGGGTAAAGGGGTAACGGCGAGTCCGGCGGATCTTTGGATAGTGCAGGATCGCGCCCTCGGCCTCGACGCCCAGCAGTCGCAGCCGGTAGCAGTAGTGCCGACCCTGGGCCTCGTCAGCGGGTGCGGGAGCCGATGAGGATTTCACCTCGTGCACCCAGCGTCTGCCGTCGAAGAAGTCGAGCTTTGCCGCGCCGAGGTCGATGGGGCTGCGCCGGGTGTAGGAGGTGTCGTGTACGGCTTCGCCGAGTTGGACACTGGCGCTCAGGTGCTCGGGACGGATACCGCGGGCGTACAGCCACAGTTGGCGGGGGCAGTGGTAGAGGTACTTGATGTGGACGCCGCCGACGTCATGCTCTTCGATCACAGCACCTCGCCCAGCTGGTAGCGCTGTTGAGGGTGTCCTCGTACGGCGAGCAGGCCCCGTTCCGGGTCGTAGTCGCCATCGAGGACCCGGACTTTCAGCTGCTTCTCGTAGCGGCTGAGGTCCCCGGCCCAATGCGGGACGGGAATGAGGTACTCGTCGGCGAGCAGTCGGCCGGCGGCCTTTCGTCCGGTGCCGGCTTCGGCGAGGGCGGCGATGTAGTCCTCGCGGTCCTGTTCGAGGATCGCCTCAGTCCCGTCGAAGAGTTCGTCGAATCCATCGGACAGGGCGGAACGGTCATGGAAAGGGAGGCGGAACTGTAGAAAATCATGGTCGAACTGTTCGCGGTGCCCGATTACGTCGTTGCGCCACTGCTGGCCCCAGGTGTCCGCATAGATGCTGTCGAGCCAACTGGTGGCATCGGCCTCGTCGACGGTCCGCCCGTCGTGGCTGCGCAGGATCCCCCAGCCCTTCTCGACTGGTACGCGCGGGTAGACGCCGTCCGCATACTCATCGGGCCGCTTTCCTCGGGTGGTCCAGGACGGGTAATGGACGATCACCTCCGCGGCTGGGCGGGCGGCTATGCGGTTGACGCGACCGAAGCGCTGCAGGAGCGCTTCGAGTGGGGCGGCGCTGGTGAACAGCACATCGAAGTCCACATCCAGGCTCACCTCGACGACCTGCGTTGCCACCAGGAGGCCGGGGCGGCGGGTGTGCTGGGCGTCGGGGGAGACAGTGGCGAAGCGTTCGGCGATGCGACGCTCGATATGGGAGCGGTCGCCGCGCTTGAAGCGTGAGTGGAGGAGTAGAGCGGCGTCCGATCCGTGCTGCTCCTGTACGGCCGGGGCGAGCTGGTTGAAGAGTTCCAGGGCGTCGGCGACGTTGTTGGCAACCACCAGCACGGATTTGTTCTCGCTGAGCTGTCGACGTATTTCGGCCAGGGCCGCGGGGTCGGTGAGGTGGTGGTCGCGTATGCGCAGTAGGTGGCGGGCGGGCAGATCGAAGTCCAAGGCGTCCAGTTGGGTGGTCGTCCCGGTCAGGGTCTGGGTGAACAGACTGGCCAGGGCGTGCGGCAGGGTCGCGGAGAGTACCGCGACCCGACCGCCGAGGCGCTCCCACAGCCGGGCGCTGGCGAGGATATAGCCGAGTCGGCGGGCGTCGTAGGCGTGCAGTTCGTCAAGGATGAACACGGAGTTCGCGGCGTCCACCAGGATGCCTGCGTGGGCCGGACCGGCCAGGGCGGCCCGCAGTAGCTGGTAGGGGGTCGCGATCCGCACGCTTTCGTGGAACAGCTTCGTGGCCGCTGCCCGGGACAGGGCTTTGCTTGCGGCATCGATCCGGCACGGCGAACCGCCCTCGTCCTGGTCCTCGTCCTCCGAAGAGATCGCCACGGCGAGGTGGTAGGAGGCGGCGCGGGAGTGCGACACACCGACCGCGCCGGGGGACTCGAGCGTAATCTCCAAGCGGCGGGCCATCGCATTGATGGAGGCCAGGTAAGGGAGGGTGAAGAACACCCGGGGAACTCCACCGGTCGCCTCCTGGAGCCCGGAGACCTGGCCGGCCGCCCAGAGCAGGGCTGCCTCGGTCTTGCCACTGCCGGTGGGAGCCCGCAGCAGCAGATGCCCTTCGACGGCGGCTGCCCGTAGTTGATGGGCGCGCAGGGCCTTCCCTCCGGCAGCCAGCTGCCTCTCCAGCCGGGACCGGAAATCGGCGTCCAGGGGCTGCTGGGTGGACAAGGAGCCGTGAGCGGAGGAGAGGTGGTCGGAAAGAGTGACCGCCCCCTGCAGGAGTACGGCTGCCAGGCCTTCCTCAGGGGATACCTTTTCCTCCCAGTAATCCAGTAGCTGGTACAGCAGTTCATGCGCGCGGGCGAGCAGCTGCTCCTCGGTCAGGGTGGGGCCGTGCGCGGGAACGTCTTGGGGACGGGAGGCGTGGGCAGTGGTGCGTAGCCAATCGGCCAGTGCGGCAACGGCCTTGGCGGGGATGGGCTGGAAGCGCTCGTGGTACTCCGCCGCACTGACGGTGCCGTACTGCCAGGCCAGATTGCGGCGGTCGAGGCTGGCGGGAGTGGCAGGGTCGGGAGCCCTGGTAAGGGCGCGGTGGTGGGTCGCCACCGCGGCGGCCACCCAGGACAGCAGTGGTGGATCCATGATGAGGCCCGGGAGGAAGCCCAGGGAGAGCACCTCGTGACGCTCGCCCCAGGCGCGGGTCCGCCCCGCGACCATGTCCTGGAATCCTTCGGGGATCTTGCCCGCGTCGTGGGTGAGTGCCGCGAGCTCGACGGCCGTCCAGAACCGGCCACCGAAGACCTTCTCCGCGGCTGTCAATTGGCCTACCCGCCGCCGCAGTTGGACTGCGGCGGCGAGGGTGTCCCTCAGATGCTCGGTCAGCAGTTCCTTCGCACGCGTGGAACTCTCACTCTTTGCCAGGAGTACGGACAGGACATCCATCATGCGCGGGACCGGAGCCTTTCGGAACGGCTAAGGAACTACCAGGGGGAACAGGGGCTCAGCGCCCTACCAGTGCGGCTGGATGCGATGAGTTCAGCAGGACCACTGCCTGGCCCCCCTGGGTCGAGTAGCTTCCCGGCACCGTGTACTCGCTTCGGCCGGAGGCATCGAACCGGTAGGAGTCCCATCGGGTGCGGTCACGCCCGCGTGAGACCGCGGTGGGTAGACGGAGCAAGGTCCCGTGCGGCCGGTCCGAGCCCGCGCGGGCAGCAGGGTCGGGTATGACCGCGCTGCGCTGCTGCCCTTCCCGATCGGGATGAAGGTTCACCCGCCGTAGCGCGATACCCACCAGGTCCTGACTGCGGCCCAGCCGCAGCGACCATACGGGGCGGCGAAGTCTGCGCTCCCACCGCTCGACTTCCTCCACCAGCCATACCGTCAACGTCGTGTCGGTGAGGAATTCCCGGTTGCGGGGGGTGGGGGACGCCTTCTTCCCGGAGGGGTCCAGCGGGTGGTAGGTCTCGTAGTCCACCCCTTGGCCCCGTGCGTGGAAGGCCATCGCGAAGCGCGCCCCTCTCTCCACCTGCTCCCAGCCGCCAGCCGCCGCGGCCAGCATGCCGCCGACAGTGGCAGGCGGTGGGCAGGGCAGAGCGACCTGAACGCCGGCGTAAAGGGGATTGCGGAAAGAGGCGATGGGAGCGGTAAGGGTCACTTCCAACGCGGGGATGACGGGGGCGAAGCCCGCAGCGGCGATATCCGGAGTTGCGGGGGCAGGGACAACCGGGGTTTCGGTCATGCCGCGGGGTCCTCGAACCACTCGTCGCGTTCACCGCGCTGCAACTGCTCGGCAAGCTGGGCCAACAGCACCCGGGGATGATCCATGATGACCTTTTCGGACTCGATCAGGTCTTTCAGGTCCCTGCGGACTTTTTCGCGCTGGTCGCCGAGGAACCCGGGGGCCCAGCCCAGCAGCAGCGGACCGTCCAGCTCGTCAGCCCACGCCCCGAGCTCCTCGCGCAGCACCTCGGGCAGGAAAACCGTCTTGCCGTCTCGGGCGGCGATGACCCGGGTGAAGGGGTTGACTCCGCCCTTCATCGGTGCGAGCAGCACCAGCGAGGGGGTGCGGTCCCCGTAGTGCAGGGCCTGCTTCGCGCCGCCCCGCACAGCGGCGAGCGTACGCAGCAGGAGCGCCACCCGTCGGCGCCGCTCCTCGATCGGCAGACGAAGAGCGGCGGTGCCACGCAGAGTGGTGGGTTGCGCGCCGGCGGCCGTCGCCTGCTCGGCGACGGCTGGGGCAAAGGCCACCCGCAGGCCGCTGCCGTCGGTCTCGAACACCCCGGCTCTGGGCAGGTCCAGCAGGATGTCTCCGGCCAGTGTCGCGCTGTAGAGCTCGTGGGAGTGCAGGACCGGGTGCTCGCCGACGGGGAAGTCCCGGCTCATCGTGCCGAAGTCCAGGGTCGGACGCTGAGGGACCACCGCGACCAGCGTGCCGGTGGCCAGGACGGTGTCCCGCTGGTAGTTCTCCTTCTTCACCGCGACCATGTATCCGAAGAGGTCATCGTCCAGGTGCAGGTCGGGGCGGCCTGCGGTGTACGCCTGCTGCTTGGCTCCGCTGCCGGAGCGGGTGACTGCTGAGCGGGACTCCTCAGGCGGCAGCGAATCACGCAGCCACCGCCGGAATGCCTGTGCGGAGACATAGGGGAAGGTCTCCCGCCCCACCTTGAGCTGCTTGACCCTGCCGGTGTTGTCGGTGCCCTCCCCGTTGTTGGGGGCGCCCGCGACCACATCCAGAACGATCTTTCCGACCAGGAAACTCACTGCTCTTCCTCCGTGTCTTCGAGGTACTTCTTGTCGAGGGTGCTGAGCTCCTCGTCGATCTCGTTCTTGTTCTCATCTGCCGCGCTCTTGGCAGTCCAGCCGAGTCGGGACAGTTCCTCCAAGACCCCGATCAGCAACAAATCACGGTGATACCAGGCCGCGTTGTCGCTGTCGGGATCGAAGAGCAGTGCGAAGGCGCGCTCGCTCACCATCGGGCCGGTGACGCCCGGGGGTGACTCGACCGCCCACTGGACCGCACGCCCGGTCAGCCAGATACGCAACAGCCTGGATGAAGTGTTCAGGTAGGAGCGAAGCTGCCGCAGCTTCCCGCCGGTCTCCTCCACCGCCAGCAAGGTAGCGATCCGGCGTGCGGTCTCCCTGATCTCGGACAGGTCCTTTTCGTTCATCAGCATCACCTTGGCGACGAAGGAATAGAGCACAGCCGCCAAGTCGGCGATCTGCTCACGATCGGGTTCCGCAGCCGACGTCAGCCGGATCAATCGCTGTCTGCCGGTGGAGATGATCCGCTGCGGCGACCGGAAGGCATTGCGTCCCAGGGCGACCACCCCTGGGGTTCCATGGAAGGCGTGGGCGCGCAACAACGCGGTGAACTTGCGCCGCATCCCGCCATCGCGGGAAGTGTGTCGCAGCCACTCGGCCAGTGGCTGCTCCAGGCTGTGGATCTCAAGAGACTGGCCGCGGTTGTTGTTGTTGAAGACCATCAGCTCCACCCCGGCGCTCAGGCGCTCCCCGTAGCGGCGCAGGGCATTCAGTGCGAGGGTCTCGCGCGCCTCGGTCTGGCGCAGTCCTGGGCTGCCGATCATCGCGATCTGACAGTTGTACGCGGCCTGCCGGTTGATCGCCCGGCTCAGGAAGCGGTCATCCCAGCTGTGCAGGGCGATGGACGAACCGCCGGTCAACTGGCAGCCGTACGGGAGCGCGTGGAACGAGGCCCGGCAGGGGCGGCACAACGCCATCCCGGCATGCCCACGAGGCGTGGTGTTGCGGTAGGCGTCACTCTCGGCCAGTGCGATGTCGAGTTTTCCGTAGAAACCGACCGCTGTACGGTTGCACAGGACGCAGGAGACGCCCTCTGGCCATGAAGCCGGATCGGGCAACGTGTGCCATGCCTGCACGGCGTTGCGCACGGTGTCATCGCTCTTTTTGCCGTTTCCGGGGTGATTCATAGGGGCGTTGGGGAAGAAGGAGAAACTGGCCTTGAGCCAGAAACCCTGCGTCCCCTTGCTGTCGCGGACCAGCGCGGCCTGGATGGCGTGTCGCGTGACCTGGGCCATCGCGGCCTCGAAGGCATCGGGAAGCAGGTCCTCAGGACCAGTGCCGCGGTCGGCATCTGCCAGTGCGGTGAGTGCGAACGCCCCCACCCGTTGCAGCGGATGCGAGGTGAGGCGCAACTGGGACTGTTCCGACAGGTATGTTTCAGGGGTACTCATAGGCTGATCCAGCCGAAGCCGGTTGAGTTGCCCTGACCGAGTCCCCAATCGGCCAGGGCAGTCAGGGTGCGGGGATCGCCCGATACCGTCACCTCGACGCGCGCCCCGGGCTTCTTCCCGCCGGGCCCGTTCGAGGCGCTCACCGCGAAAGAACGCTTCGGCCCGACCCAGGTGACCTGCTCCAGCGACACCTCGCGGTCGAGACCCAGGGTGTCCGCCTTGCGACGAAGGTTGTTCTCCACGTAGGAGTCCCACTCGGGTTCCCCTGGAAGGCGCCAGGACTGCCGGGTTGTGCGCTTACCGGTCGCATCGAGCCCGGAACCCTTCATGATCACGGGTGTGCTCGTGCGGAACACCGCGTATCCCGAACTGAAGGGGCGGTCCTCGACGATCTCCACTCCGTCGACCAGAAAAGCAGTCGCACCCCACGCCAGTACCGGAGTCGCAGCGAGCGCGGTTCCCAGTGCCTCGACGACTTCGGGCAGTGGGCTGCCGAACTCCACGACTCCGGGGCCGCCTGCCGCGTACACGCCTGATCGCCGACGAGCGGAGGGGAACGCGGGTGCGGAGTACCCCATGGGCACCATCCCGTAGGGGCCGAACCCCTTCGCGTGCAACTGGGAGCCCAGTTCGGGCGCTGACCGTTTGAGCAGGTCATACAGCACGGCCCGCCCCGGAGCCTGGACTTGATCCCACGGCAGCTTCGGAGCCGCAGTGTGAAATTTCGCGCGTAGCCGCATCCCGCCCCAATTCCCCTTTAGCAACCGATCTGCGCCCATCGAGACGCGATCTCCCCAGGCTCGCTGTCAGTGCCTCCTGCAACGCTGGTGTCTAGGAGGACACGCCATCCAGGCGAGCGCTTCTTGGGATAGTAGGACTGATGCTGACGGGGTGTCAAGCTCTCGCGCTTACAACAAGTACGATCCAATGGAATGCGCAACTCCATCTGGAACAAGTGCTCTTGGAGGGGGCGGGCGAGAGTTGATCCAGTACCGCCCGTACCCGGTCGGCGGTCGTCCTACCGCGGCTGGCCAGGCCGTAGGCGTGATCTTGCCGCCTCCTACGTTGAAGATCGGGACGTCTTGTAGGCTGGAGACTTATCGCCCCGTCAGGGAGTGCAACTCGTCGGCATCGGGTTGCAGGGCAAGGGGTCGCAACTACTTTTTGCTGGCGCGCGAGCATCTTCGGACTCGCCTTCATCGCCCCGGTGCGGGGTACTCGGGCTCCGGCCCGGCCTGACACCTGATCGCGCCACTGTCGCAACCTGGAGATCGGCCGCCTCCGCCAGATGGCCACTCTATGATCATTTTCTCGATTTGATCTTGACATCCGGCCTCGGACGCCGGTGGCAGACTGAGGTCCATGACGGATCGGGTACCGGCTGGCGCTAGCGTGGTGGGCGCCAGCTGCGGCGCCCGTGCTGGTTTCGGAGGTGGAGGAGCAGTAAAAGTGCAGGTCGGAGCCATATCTTGAGGATTCTGCACACCTCCGACTGGCACCTGGGGCGGTCCTTCCACCGGGTGGGGCTGCTGGACGCCCAGCGCGCCTTCCTCGACCACCTGGTGTCCACCGTGCGTGAGCGCGAGGTGGACGCCGTCCTCGTCGCCGGGGATGTCTTCGACCGCGCGGTGCCGCCGCTGGCCGCTGTCGAGGTGTACGACGATGTGCTGCACCGGCTCGCGGAGCTGGGGGTGCCGGCCGTGATGATCTCCGGCAACCACGACTCCGCCCGCCGGCTCGGGGTCGGTGCGGGGCTCATGGGCCGCGCCGGCATCCATCTGCGTACGGACCCGGCCGGCTGCGCCGAGCCGGTGCTGCTGGCGGACGCCCACGGTCCGGTGGCCTGCTACGGGCTGCCCTATCTCGAACCGGCCCTGGTACGCGCCGAGTTCGGTGTCGAGCGCGCCGGGCACCCCGAGGTGCTGGGCGCCGCCATGGACCGCGTCCGCGCCGACCTCGCGGGCCGTCCCGACGGGACGCGCGCCGTCGTCCTCGCCCACGCCTTCGTCACCGGCGCCGCGCCCAGCGACAGCGAGCGCGACCTCACCGTCGGCGGCGTCGACTCCGTCCCCGCCGCCGTCTTCGACGGCGTGCACTACGCGGCGCTCGGCCATCTCCACGGCAGCCAGACGATCAGTGAGCGGGTGCGCTACAGCGGCTCCCCGCTGGCGTACTCCTTCTCCGAGGCCGCGCACCGCAAGTCGATGTGGCTCGTCGACCTCGACGCCGACGGCGACGTCACCGCCGAGCGCATCGCGTGCCCCGTGCCGCGTCCGCTGACGCGGCTGCGCGGCCGTATCGAGGACCTCCTCACCGACGAGGCCCACGAGGAGGCCGCCGGGCACTGGGTCGAGGCGGTCCTCACCGACCCCGCCCGGCCGCACGAGCCCATGGCCCGCCTCACCGCCCGCTTCCCGCATCTCGTCAGCCTGGTCTTCGCCCCGGACCGGGAGCCCGACGACCCGCTGCCGTCCTACGCCCAGCGGCTGCGCGGGCGCAGCGACCAGCAGATCGCGGAGGACTTCGTCGGCCACGTCCGCCCCGGTACGACGGCCTCGGACGCCGAGCGCGCGCTGATCGGGGACGCCTTCGACGCCGTACGGGCCGAGGCCGCCCGGGGGGAGGGCGCGCGATGAGGCTGCACCGGCTGGCCGTGACCGCCTTCGGCCCCTTCGCCGGCCGCGAGGAGATCGACTTCGACGCCCTGGCCGGCGCCGGGATCTTCCTGCTGCACGGGCCGACCGGCGCCGGGAAGACCTCCGTCCTGGACGCCGTCTGCTACGCCCTCTACAACGGCGTCCCCGGCGCCCGCCAGGGCGGCCCCCTGCGCAGCGACCACGCGCCGGCGGACACGCCGACGGAGGTGGAGCTGGAGTTCACCGTCGGCGGGCGGCGGCTGCGGGTCACCCGGCGACCGGCCCAGCAGCGGCCGAAGAAGCGCGGGACGGGCACCACGGAGGACAAGGCGGTCAGCCTGCTCGCCGAGTGGGGTGAGAGCGGGGAGTGGAAGGCGCTCAGCCGCTCGCACCAGGAGATCGGCGAGGAGGTCGGGCAGCTGCTGGGGATGACCCGCGAGCAGTTCTGCCAGGTGGTGCTGCTCCCGCAGGGCGACTTCGCCCGTTTCCTGCGCGCGGACGCCGAGGCCCGCGCCCGCCTTCTCGGCCGCCTCTTCGACACCCGGCGCTTCGCCGAGGTCGAGGAGCGCCTCGCGCGGCTGCGCCGGGAGGCCGGTGAGGCGGTCGCGGCCGGCGACGAGCGGCTGATCTCCCTGGCCCACCGCATGGCCCAGGCGGCGGGCGGCCTTGCGGACGTGGCGCTGCCGGAGGTGGCCGCCGGGGAGCCGGGCCTGACGGCGGCCGTCCTGGCTTACGCGGCACTGGCCCGCTCCACCGCCCGCGAGCTGCGCGAGGCCGCCGCCCTCGCCGCCCGTACCGCCGACCGCGCCCACGTACACGCCGAGGCGCAGCTCGCCGAGGTCCGCGAACTGGCCCGGCTGCAGCAGGAGTACGCCGCCGCGCGCCGGCGCCGCGAGCAGGCGCGCGCCCTGCGCCCCGAGTACGAGCGGGTGCGCGCCGACCTGGACCGGGCCCGCGCCGCCGACGCGGTCGTGCCCGCGCTGGAGCTGCGCCAGGCCGCCGACGGGGAGCACCGCGCCGCCGCGTACGCCGACAGCCGCACCCGCGCCCAACTGCCGCCCACGGCGGGGCAGGAGAGCGCCGAACGGCTCGCCGCCCGGGAGCGGGAGGTCCGCGAGGCCCTGGGCTCGCTCACCGCCGCCCGCGGCGCGGAGACCCGCCGATCAGCCCTGGACGGTGAACTGGCCGCACTGCAACGGGAGTCGGACGCCGCCCAGGGGGAGCTGGCGGAGGCGGCCCAGTGGCTGGAGGGCTGGGAGGCGCGCCGCGCGGTGCTCCAGCAGCGCGCGGACAGCGCCCAGGCCGCCGCCATGCGCGCCGAGCAGCTCACCGCCCGCCTGGAGGGCGCCGAGCGCACACTGCGGGCGGCCCGGCGCCGCGACAGCCTGACCGGCGAGGAGGCCGCCGCCCACTCGGCCCTGCTGCTGGCCCGCGAGGCGGCCGCCGCCGCCCGGGAGCGCTGGCTGGACCGCAAGGAGCGCCGACTGCTGGGCGTGGCCGCCGAGTTGGCCGCCGCGCTGCGGCCGGGAGCGCCGTGCCCGGTCTGCGGCTCCGCCGAGCACCCCGCACCCGCCGCTCTCGCCGGCGACCACGTCGACCGCGACACGGAGGACCGGGCGCTGGCCGACCACCGCGCCGCCGAGGCCCGCCGGGAGGAGGCCGGGCAGCGACTGCGCTCCGTACGCGAGGCGCTGGCGGCAGCCGTCGCGGAGGCCGCGCAGGCGCCCGCGGCGGAGCTGGAGGCCGAGCGCGCGACGCTGGACGAGCAACTTACCGCCGCCCGCGGCGAGGCGGCCGGCGCGCTCGCCGCCCGTGCGGCCCTGGAGGCGGCCGAGGCGCAGTACGAGCGCCGCCTCGCCCAGCGCCAGGACGGCGAACGCCGCGCCGCCGCCCGTACCTCACGGCGCGAAGCCCTCCAGGCCGAGCGCGCGACGCTGGACGCCCAGCTCGCCGCCGCTCGCGGCGAGGCCCCCACGGTCGCCGCCCGCGCCACCCAACTGACCTACCAGTGCCGCCTGCTGGAAGACGCGGCCGCCGCCGCCCGCGAGGCGGAGCTGACGGCGCTGCGGCTCAAGGAGGCCGACGCACGGCTGGCCGACGCCGCCTTCCGCGCCGGCTTCGACACCCCCGCCGCGGCCGTCGAAGCCGTACGGGACCGCGCCGCCCAGGCGCGGCTGCAGCACCGCCTGGACGCCTGGCAGCGCGAGGAGGCGGCCGACGAAGACACCCTCGCCGACCACGCCACCGCCCGGGCGGCCGAGCAGCCCCCCGCCGACCTCGCCGCCGGGGGCGCCGCCCTGGACGCGGCCACCAAGCGGCTGCGCCCGCGCGCCGCCGCCGCCGCGCAGGCCCGCGCGCGGACCTCGGAGCTGGACCGGCTGTCGCGGGAGGCGGCCGCCGAGGTACGGCGCATCGCCCCCCTGCGCGCACGCTACGAGCAGATCGCCCGCCTGGCGTTCCTCGCGGCGGGCACCTCCGCGGACAACGAGCGCAAGATGCGCCTGGAGTCCTACGTCCTGGCCGCCCGCCTGGAGCAGGTCGCCGCCGTCGCCTCGGTGCGGCTGCGGCGGATGTCGGCGGGCCGCTTCACCCTCGTGCACTCCGACGACCGCGCCGGGCGCGGCCGTTGGGGCCTGGGCCTGCGCGTGGTCGACGCCTGGACGGGCAGCGAGCGCGAGGCGTCCACCCTCTCCGGCGGCGAGAGCTTCTTCGCCTCCCTGGCCCTGGCGCTGGGCCTGGCGGACGTGGTGACCCAGGAGGCGGGCGGTGTACGCCTGGACACCCTCTTCATCGACGAGGGCTTCGGCAGCCTCGACGAGGAGAGCCTGGAGGAGGTCCTGGACGTCCTGGACTCCCTGCGCGAAAGCGACCGCGCGGTGGGCATCGTCAGCCACGTCCCCGACCTGCGCCGCCGCATCCCCACCCAACTCCACGTCGCCAAAACCCCGTCGGGCTCCACGGTGCGCCACCGCACGGCGGGGGAGTGAGGGGCCCCTTCAGTCCGTCGAGCCCGCCGAGTCCGTCGAGTCCGCCGAGTCGGACCGGCGCCGCGACGCGTAGGACCGCGACTTGTTGCGGTTGCCGCACACCCGCATCGAGCACCAGCGGCGGCTGCGGTTCTTCGACACGTCCCAGAACGCCCACCCGCAGGTGTGCTCCGCGCAGCGCTTGAGCCGGGCGGCGTCGCCGGTCGTGACCAGCTCGCTCCACGCGATCGCCAGCAGGACCAGCGCACGGCGCTGCGCGGGCAGCCCCGCCGGTGGGGTCAGGGCGCCGCGCGCGGTGATCACCGCCGGGTGCTCGGCCAGCACCCGGTCGGCCGCGGCGAGCAGGTCCGGGTCGGGGGTGTCGCCGACGTGGGCGCCCAACTCCTCGCGGATTCCCGCCCGTAGCGCCAGATAGCTCGCATGGAGGCCAGCGGGAAGGCCGCCGTCCCCGGTGGGCAGGCCGTGGCTCCTCAGCCAGTCGGCGAGGGCGGCGGGGGTGGCGATCTCGTCGCTTCCCTCCTCCACGTCGACGGTGTTGGCGAAGGCCTCCACCAGAACGGCGGAGGCCGGTGGCTCCAGCATGGCGGACCACCTCCTGTGGACTGCCGCCATCCTACCGGCTAAGCGTTTTACCGGTTGCGCGATGGCAGCGCCGTACGGCACAGTGACCTCACCGGCTAAACAGTTAGACGGTTAGGGGAGGATCATGGCCACTGCGGCACCCGATCGGACGGCGGACGTCGGCAATGTCCCGGCACAGCGGACCGGACCCCCGGACCCCCGCCGCCGTAACGCCACGGTCCTGGTCGCCTTCACCGCCGCGACCAACCTCGCCGACGGCGTGGTGAAGACGATCCTCCCGCTGATCGCCGCCCAACTCACCGCATCCCCCATCCAGGTCACCGCCGTATCGCTGGCCTTCACGCTGCCCTGGCTGCTCTTCGCGCTGCACCTCGGCGTGCTCGTCGACCGCTTCGACCGGCGGCGGCTGCTCTGGGGGGCCAACGGGCTGCGGCTGGCGGCGATGGGCTGGCTCACCGCCTCCGCCGCGAGCGGCGGCATCACCATCGGCGGGCTCCTCACCGCCGGGGCGGTCCTGGGCATCGCCGACGTACTGGCCTCGACCTCCGCCTCCGCCCTGGTCCCGGCCGCGGTGCCGGCGGAGCGGCGGGAGCGGGCCAACGCCTGGATGGTGGGGGCCGAGACCGTGGGGCAGGAGTTCGCCGGACCCTTCGTCGGCGGGCTGCTGCTGGCCGCCGGGACGAGCCTCGCACTGGGGGCCACGGGCGTTTCGTACGCCCTCGCCGCGCTCTTGCTGATCCTGCTGGCAGGCCGCTTCCGAGCCGCCCGGCCCGGCCCGCACCAGGCCCCCGCACCGGCTCCCGCATCGGCCCCCGTCTCGGTCAACGGCCGGATCGCCGAGGGGATACGCCTGCTGTGGCGCGACCGGATGCTGCGCACCCTGTCGCTGATCGTGGTCGTGCTCGCCGCCGTCTGGGGCGCCTGGCTGGCGCTCATCCCGCTCTACGCCGCGCGGTCCGTGGGCCTGGGACCCGGGCAGTACGGCATCGTGCTCAGCGCCCTGGGTGTCGGCGGCCTGGCCGGCACCCTGGTCGTGACCCGGGTCAACCGGCTGCTGGGGGTGCGCTGGGCGATGTTCGCCGACCTCGTCGGCACCACCGCGATGGTGGCGCTGCCCGCCCTGACCACCAGCGTCTGGGCCGTGGCGGCCGGCGCCTTCCTCGGCGGTATGGGCGGCACGCTCTGGACGGTCAACATCCGCACGATCGCCCAGCGGACGATCCCCGACGAGATGCTCGGCCGCTACAACGCGGCGGCCCGGCTCTTCAGCTTCGGCGCCATGCCGCTGGGCGTCGCGCTGGGGGGAGCGCTGGCCGAACTGGCCGGTATCCGCCTCGCCTTCGGACTGTTCGCGGTGGCCACCGCGGCAACGGCGGCGCCGTTCCTCAGGAACGTCACCCGCAGCGCCCTGCGGTCCCGGCCGGAGCACGCCTGAACGGCTCCGACCGGGACCACCACCCCCGTCGGCCCCGGGTACGCCCCGGGCTCTGCGTACCCCCGCCGGCTCAGATCGCCGACAGTTCCGCCACCAGGTCGTCCAGCCCCAGCGAGCCCTGCGACAGCGCCGCCATGTGCCACGCCTTCGCGTCGAAGGACGCGCCGTGGCGGGCGCGGGCCGCCTCGCGGCCCTGCAGCCAGGCGCGTTCGCCGAGCTTGTAGCCGATGGCCTGGCCCGGCATCGACAGGTAGCGCGTCAGCTCGCTCTCCACGAAGTCCGCGGTCAGACCGCTGTGCATGGCGAAGAACTCCTGCGCCAGCTCCGGCGTCCACCGCTCACCGGGGTGGAAGGAGGAGTCCGCCGGGATCTCCAGCTCCAGGTGCATGCCGATGTCCACGATCACCCGCACCGCGCGCAGCATCTGCGCGTCCAGGTAGCCCAGCCGCTGCTCGGCGTCCTTCAGGAAGCCCAGCTCGTCCATCAGCCGCTCCGCGTACAGCGCCCAGCCCTCCGCGTTGGCGCTGACCCCGCCGACGGTCGCCTGGTAGCGCGAGAGCTGGTCGGCGACGTGCGCCCACTGCGCGATCTGCAGGTGGTGGCCCGGAACACCCTCGTGGTACCAGGTCGAGACCAGGTCGTAGACGGGGAAGCGGGTACGGCCCATGGTCGGCAGCCAGGTGCGCCCGGGGCGGGAGAAGTCCTCCGAGGGGCCCGTGTAGTACGGGGCCGCCGCGCCGCCGGGCGGGGCGATGCGCGACTCGACGCGCTTGACGCGCTCGGCCAGCTCGAAGTGCGTGCCGTCCAGCGCCTCGACGGCCTCGTCCATCAGGCCCTGCAGCCAGGTACGGACCTCCTCGACGCCCTCGACGGCGGTGCCGTGCTCGGCCAGGTGCTTGAGCGCCACCCACGGCGTCCGCGCCCCGGGCAGCACCTTCTCCGCCTCGGCGCGCATCTCCGCGAGCAGCCGGTGGTACTCCGCCCAGCCGTAGGCGTACGCCTCGTCCAGGTCCAGGTCGGCGCCGGTGAAGTAGCGCACCCAGCGGGCGTAGCGCTCGGCTCCGACCGGGTCGGGGGCGCCCTGGATCGCCGGGGCGTAGACCTCGGCCATCCAGTCGCGCAGCGCCGCGACCGCCCCGTTCGCGGCGGCCGCCGCCTCGTCCAGCTCCGTGCGCAGCGACTCGGGGCCCGCGGCGGCGAACTCCGCGAACCAGCCCGCCCCTTGGGACCACTCCGCCAGCTGGCCGATGAACGTCTCCGTGGGCCGCGGGCCCGCGTACAGGCCCTGCTCCAGTCCCAGCGCGAGGGAGGCGCGGTAGCCCTCCAGCGCCGCCGGGACCGCCCGCAGCCGCGCCGCGACAGCCGTCCAGTCCTCGTCCGTCTCCGTGGGGGTGAGGGTGAAGACCTCGCGGACGCTGTGCACGGGGGAGTGGATGTTGCTGACGGCGCGCAGCGACTCGCGGGCCTCGTGCACGGCGAGTTCGGCGCTCAGCCGCTCGCGCAGCAGCCGCCCGCAGCGGCGCTCCGCGTCACTCTCGGCGCCCGGCTGCTTCTCGGCCTCGTCGAGGCGGGCCAGCGTGCGGCGCGCGAGGTCGGCGAGGGCCTCCTGGCCGGCGGGGGAGAAGTCGGGCAGCAGCGCCGAGGACGCGGCGACGCCCAGGTACGTACCGGTGATCGGGTCGAGGGCGATCAGGTCGTCGACGTAGGCGTCGGCGACCTGGCGGGGGAGGGGGGCGTTCAGAGTGTCGGACATGGCTGCCATCCTCGTACACGCCACCGGCAATCGTCACCCGGGTTCCGTACGGCAGTTGCCGCCCCCTGTGCGAAGGTGTCAGCCCGCGTCCGCGGGCAGCAGCGGGCCGCAGTCCCACTGCTGGAAGATCAGCCGGGTCTCCACCCGCGCCACCTCCTTGTGCGAGGTGAACTCGTCCAGCACCAGCCGCTGAAGGTCCGCCGGATCGGCCACCGCCACGTGCACCAGGTAGTCGTCGGGACCGGTGAGGTGGAACAGCGCCCGCGACTCCGGCAGGGAGCGCACCCGCTCCACGAACGGGCCGATCAACTCCCGCCGGTGCGGCCGCACCTGCACCATCAGCAGCGCCTGCAGCCCCCGGCCCAGCTTCGCCGGATCCAACTGGAGGCGGTGCCCCACGATCACCCCGGCCCGGCGCAGCCGCGCCACCCGGTCCAGACAGGTCGACGGGGCGACGCCGGCCGCCGCGGCGAGGTCGCGGTTGGTGGTCCGGGCGTCGTTCTGCAGCACCCGCAGAATCTCCAGGTCGACCGAATCCAAAGGTACGAAATCCGACATCCGGCGAACGTATCACGGCTATGGGTGGAAGGATCCCGTCAGGTGTTCAGCATGATGCCATGGAGACCCCATCGCGTTCCTTCGCCACCGAGGCGGTGCACGCCGGCCGCGAGGACCTTGCCGCCCTCGGCCTGCACGCCGTTCCCCTCGACCTGTCGACGACCTACCCCTGCGCAGACAGCCGCGGCGAGGCGGCCCGTATCGACGCGTTCGCCGCCACCGGCGCCCGCCCGGACGGCCCGCCCGTCTACTCCCGCCTCGACAACCCCACGGTCGCCCGCTTCGAGGACGGCCTCGCCCGCCTGGAGGGCGCCGAGGCAGCCGTCGCCTTCGCCAGCGGGATGGCCGCGCTCAGCGCCGTCCTGCTCGCGCGCGCCGCGCTGGGCCTGCGCCACGTGGTCGCCGTGCGCCCGCTGTACGGCTGCAGCGACCACCTCCTGAACACCGGACTGCTCGGCACCGAGGTGACCTGGACCGACCCGGCCGGCGTCGCCGACGCCATCCGCCCGGACACCGGCCTGGTGATGGTGGAGACCCCGGCCAACCCCACCCTCGCCGAGGTCGACGTGCGCGCCGTCGCGTACTCCTGCGGCGAGGTCCCCCTGCTGGTCGACAACACCTTCGCCACCCCGGTGCTGCAGCGCCCGCTCGGCCAAGGGGCGCGGCTGGTGCTGCACAGCGCCACCAAGTACCTGGGCGGGCACGGGGACGTGATGGGCGGCGTCGTGGCCTGCGACGAGGACTTTGCCCGCACCCTGCGCCAGGTCCGCTTCGCCACCGGCGGCGTCCTGCACCCGCTGGCCGGCTACCTGCTGCTGCGCGGGCTGTCCACCCTGCCCGTACGGGTCAGGGCGCAGTCCGCGAGCGCCGCCGAACTGGCCCGCCGCCTGGCCGCCGACCCGCGCGTCGCCCGCGTGCACTACCCGCGTATCGGCGGCGCGATGGTCGCCTTCGAGGTGCACGGCGATCCGCACGAGGTGATCGCCGCGGTACGGCTGACCACCCCGGCGGTCAGCCTGGGCAGCGTCGACTCCCTCATCCAGCACCCGGCCTCGATCAGCCACCGCATCGTCGACCCCGCCGACCGGCGCACCGGCGGCATCAGCGAGAAGCTGCTGCGGATGTCGGTGGGCCTGGAGGACGTCGAGGACCTGTGGGCCGATCTGGACCAGGCCCTCGCGGCGTCGGTGCGCAGTAGCGCTGACACCGCGAGGCCCACGTCTGATGCCGCGACTGATGCCGCAGCTAGCGCCGCAGCGCCGGCCGGCGTTCCAGTCGCGCGGTGAGCACCATGGTGCCCTCCTCGATCTGGTAGTCCAGCGGCAGCGCCAGCGAGCGCATCGCCGCCACCATCGCGCTGTTGGAGGAGCGGGTGACGGCGTAGACCTCGCGGTATCCCGACTCCTGCGCCAGCTCCACCAGGTGGCGCAGGAGCTCGGAGCCCACCCCGCGCCCCTGCCAGCCGTCCTCCACCAGCAGCGCCACCTCGGCCTCCTCGCCGTCCCAGAGCAGGTGGCCCAGGGCGACCAGGCGCCCGGAGGCGGACTCCACGGCGAGGCTGCGGCCGAAGCGGGGGCTGAGCAGGTGCCCCAGATAGCGGTCGGCGTCGGGCAGCGCGCCGTGGTAGCGCTGGGAGATCGTCGCGGCCGAGCAGCGCGCGTGCATCTCCCGCGCCGCCGGCAGGTCCGCCGGCCCGGCCCGCCGTACGGTCACCGCCTCGCCCTCGGGGAGGGTGGTGCGGGTACGGCCCTGCGGCATCCGGGGTCCCAGGCGCGCGTCCAGCTCCACCAGCGCCCGCGCGCGGGCGAACTCCGTGGGGGTGAAGGGCAGATACGGCCGCTCGACGGTGATCCACCCGCCCGCGGGATCGGGCAGCCGCAGCACGGTGTCGTCCAACTCCCCCTCCGCCGGCGGGCCGACGGCCGGCCCGCGCCCGTCGGCGGGCGTGGAGGTGAGGGTGCACCGGCCCAGCAACTGCCGCAGGGCAAGGGGGAGTTCGGCCGCGTCCGTGGCGGTACGGGCCGCCAGGGCCAGCATCCGCGTCGGCACGTCGACCAGATCGTGGGCGTCGGCGCGCTCCAGCCAGGTGTCCCGGCCGCCGCCGTCGGCCACCGCGGCACTGAGCGCGCCCGGCGTGACCTCGGCGGGGGCCCGGAGCAGGAACTCGTCCACCGCCCCGTCCGCGAGCGGATGGGTCTGCAGGCTGAGGATGTCCACGCCGTGGTGCGCCAGCGCGCCGCACACGGCCGCCAGCGCGCCGGGGCGGTCCTGCACGGTGGTGCGCATCCGCCACAGGGCCGGCTCGGCGCGCGGTGCGCTGTCCGTACTGCCGCCCGCACTGCCGCCCGCACTGCTGTCCGCGCCGGCGCCCAAGGAGCCGTCCGTCCCCGCGGGGACGGACGGCGGCGGTGGTGCGTGGGTATGGCGGCGCGCCCACCAGGTATGCAGCCCGGCCGTGACCAGCAGGACCACCGCGGAGGCCACGAGCATCACCGGCCCCTCCGGGGCGTGCGCCACCGACTTGGCGACGGTGTCGGCCACCGCGACCGCCGTGAACAGGGCCGCCAGTTCGACGACGTCGCGGCGCCAGGTGTGGGGCTTGGGGTGCTGTCGGTTTCGAGTCATGGCCCCAGCGTCCCCGACCGGTGTTGCGTGATCACGAACTGACTGTGTCACGCAGGTAAAGGTTGGTTTCGTCCATATTAGGGCGGAATGTCCCACCGGTTTACTGGCCCACCAGACCCGGCCGCAACTCCCGCGTGTAGAGCACCCCGCCGTCCGTCTCCCGCAGCCGTACGGTCAGCACCCCGCTGGCCGCGTCGATGTCGACCTGCCCGAAGAACTGCCCACCCCCCGAGGGCGGCACGTTCGCGGCGGTCGGCGCCTTGACGAAGACCCGGTCCGGGCCGAACGTGGCGTCCAGTCGCGAGGCGGGGAAGCCGCCGGCGTTGATCGGCCCGGAGACGAACTCCCAGAAGGGCTCGAAGTCCGCGAACGCCGCCCGCGCCGGCTCGTAGTGCTGCGCGGAGGTGTGGTGCACGTCGGCCGTCAGCCACACCGTGCCCGTGACGCGCCGGTGCTTGATGTGCCGCAGCAGCTCGGCGAGTTGCAGCTCACGCCCCAGCGGTGCCCCGGGGTCGCCCTGGGCGACGCCCTCGAAGTTGACGGCGCCGTCGCCCACCACCAGCCCCAGCGGCATGTCGGAGGCGATGACCTTCCACGTCGCCCGCGAGTGCTCCAGCGCGCGCTTCAGCCACGCCAACTGCCGCTCGCCCAGGATGCCCTGGGCGTCCTCGGCCTGGCGGTTGCCGGAGTTGGCGTTGCGGTAGGTGCGCATGTCCAGCACGAACACGTCCAGCAGCGGCCCGTGGTGCACCACCCGGTAGACGCGCCCCTCGCCGTCGGGGCGCAGACTCTCGATGGGGAAGTACTCGGCGAACGCCCGGCGCGCGCGGGCCGCGAGCAGGTCGACGTTCTTCTCGGTGTAGCGCGCGTCGTCCAGGATCTGCCCCGGGTACCAGTTGTTGCGCACCTCGTGGTCGTCCCACTGGGCGATGACGGGCACCTGGGCGTTGAAGCGGCGCAGGTGGGCGTCCAGGAGGTTGTAGCGGAAGGCCCCGCGGTACTCCTCCAGGGTCTCGGCGACCTTGGACTTCTCCACGGTGGTGAGGTTGCGCCACACCGACCCGTCCGGGAGGGCCACCTCGGGCAGGATCGGTCCGTCGGCGTAGACGGTGTCGCCGCTGTTGAGGAAGAAGTCCGGGTCCAGGCCGCGCATCTCCTCGAAGGTGCGGTAGCCGCCGTGCTCGGGGTTGATGCCCCAGCCCTGTCCGGCCACGTCGCCCGACCAGACGAAGCGCACGTCCCGGCGGTCGGCGGAGGCGGTACGGAAGGTGCCCGCGACCGGCTCACCGCGGCGGCGCGGCTGGTCGGGGTCCTCCAACCGCACCCGGTAGTGCACCTGTTGGCCCGGCGGGAGCCCGAAGAGCGCGGTGCGGCCGGTGAAGTCGCTGTCGGGGCCGACGACCGGGCCCGCCCAGCGCCGCACCTGCCGGAAGGACTCGGTGGCGGAGGTCTCCACGACCATCCGCGCGGGCCGGTCCGCCCGTACCCACACCAGCGCGGAGGTGCCCGTCACATCGCCGCTCTGCACGCCCCACGGCGCCTCGGGGGCGCTCCCGTAGGCGAACGCGGGGGCACCGAAGCCGCCCAGCGCCGCCGCTGCTCCGGCCGCCGCACCGCCCCGCAGCACAGCGCGCCTGTCCGGTCCCGTCCCGCTTCGGCCCCTCGTTGCCACTGGCACTCCTCGATCCTCGGTCGTCAGTCGTCAGTCGTCGTCGGAGGTCCCCAGGTCTATCCCGCCCGCGTGTCCCGTACGCGAACGCCAGGCCAACTCCGCCGAGCGGGCGGGGAGATGCCCGCCCTCACGCCCGCCACGCGCGTGCGAGCACCGCCACCCCGCGCGCGATGTCGCCGGGTGCGAGATGCGCGTACCCGAGGACCAGCCGGGCACGCCCGTCCCCGCCCGCCGGGCCGTCGCCCACCTCCGCACGTCCGTACGCCGACAGCCCCATCACCCGTACGCCCGCCCGCGCCGCCGCCGCGACCAGGCGGCTCTCGGGCCCGTACGGGGCCGGGAGGGCGACGACCACGTGCAGGCCGGCCGCGATGCCGCTCACCTGGGCGCCCGGCAGTTCCCCGGCGAGCGCCGCGACCAGCGCGTCGCGCCGGGCGCGGTAGGCGCGCTGGCAGCGGCGCAGCTGGCGGTCGTACTCCCCGCTGACGAGGAGATCGGCGAACGCGGCCTGGTCGATGACCGAATTGCCCATGTCCAGCCGCGACTTGTGCGCCACCACCTCCGCCACCAGCGCCTCGGGCACCACCAGCCAGCCCAGCCGCAGTCCCGGCGCCAGCGACTTGCTCACCGAGCCGCAGTAGGCGATACGTGCCGGATCGAGCCCCTGCAGCGCGCCCACCGGCGCGCGGTCGTAGCGGAAGTCGCCGTCGTAGTCGTCCTCCACGATCAGCCGCCCATCCCGGCCGGCGGGGGAGCGAACCCACTCCAGCAGCTCGGCGCGGCGCCGCGCCGAGAGCGCCACCCCGGAGGGGAACTGGTGCGCGGGCGTCAGCACCGCCACCTGTGCGCCCGAGGCGGCCAGTTCGCCGCTGCGGATCCCCTCCCCGTCCAGCCCCACCCCCACGCAGCGCACCCCCACGGCGGTCAACTGCGCCGCGTGCGGGGGGCTTCCGGGGTCCTCCGTCGCCGCCAGCCGCTGCCCGCGCCCGTACAGGACCAGCCCGAGCAGCGTCATCGCCTGCGCCACCCCCGAGCACACGACGAGCCGCCGCGCATCGGCGGCCACCCCTCGGCGCCGGGCCAGCAACTCCGCCAGTGCCACCCGCAGTTCGGGCAGCCCGCGCGGATCGGGGTAGCCCAGCGCCCGGTGCGGCATCGCGCCCAGCGCCCGCCGCTGCGCCGCCGTCCACGCGGCGCGCGGGAAGAGCGACAGATCGGGGGTGCCGGGCTTGAAGTCCACCTCCGGCACCTCTTGCACGGCCCCCGCGTCCGCGCGGGCGGGCTCGACCGCGCCGACCGCCGCGACCCACGTCCCCGCACCCCGGCCCGCGCGCAGATAACCCTCGGCCGTCAACTGCTCGTAGGCGTCCGTCACCAGCCCCCGCGACACCCCCAGATCGGCCGCCAGTTCCCGGCTCGCGGGCAGTCGCGTCCCGGCCGCCAGCCGACCCGAGCGCACCGCCTCACGCAGCGCCGAACGCAGCGCCCGCCCCCGCCCGCGCGCGGGCGCGCCGACGCTCGGCAGCAGCAGCTCCCACGCGGCGCTCCACTGCTCCCCGCCACCCGAACCCGCCCCACCACCAGCCGAATTGGTCCCCGACAGCCCCATACAAGTGGACCTTAATCCCAGACCGCCCCCCTGCGAGCGTGGCATCCATGAACCGGACACACCTCGGCGGATCCCTCCTCGCCGCCACCGCCTGCCTCCTCGTCGGCGGCTCCTTCACCATCAACGCCACCCTGGGCGACTACCCCTACGCCGGCGGCCAGGCCCTGCGCTACGGCCTCGCCTGCCTGCTCCTCCTCCCCCTCCTGGGCCGCGGCGCCCTGGCCCCCCTGCGCCGGCTGGCCCCGCGCCAGTGGGCCCGCCTGGCCCTCCTCGCCGCCACCGGAATGGTCGGCTTCAACGTCGCCGTCCTGGCCGCCGAGCGCACCGCGGAGCCGGCCGTCCCCGGCGTCCTGGTCGGCTGCGCGCCGATCGTCGTCGCCGTCGCGGCCCCGCTCCTGGACGGCCGCCGCCCCACCCGCGCCGTCCTCGCCGGGGCGCTGCTGGTCGCGGCGGGCGCGCTGACCGTCCAGGGCTGGGGGCGCACGGACGGGGCGGGTCTGGCCTACTCCGCGGCGGCGCTGGCGGGGGAGTGCGCCTTCGCGCTCCTCGCCGTCCCCCTGGTGCGCCCGCTGGGCCCGAAGCTGCTGTCGACCGCGGTCTGCGGCCTCGCGGCCGTGGAGTCCTGCGCGATCGGACTCCTGCACGCGGGAGGGGAGTTCGTCCGCCTCCCGGACCCGGGCGAGGCGGCGGCCCTGGCCTGGCAGGCCGTCGCGGTCACCGTCGTCGGCTTCGTCTTCTGGTACGCGGGCGTCGCGCGCCTGGGCATCGAGCGGGCCACCCTCTTCTCCGGCCTGATCCCCGTCTCGGCGGCGCTGACCGCGCCCCTCGCCGGCGCCGGCGGCTACGGGCCCGTACAGGCGGCGGGCAGCGCGCTGGTGGGCGCCGGGGTGGCGGTGGGTGCCGGGCTGCTGGAGCGCCCTGCCCTCATGAAACCGTGGCAGTCACGAGCGAAGTCGCAGCCTTCGAGGACCACCGCGGGCTTCTGACCGGCCTGGCGTACCGCATGCTGGGGCGCTTCGCCGCCGCCCCGGCCCCCGACGCCGCCGAGCGCGCCGCCGTCGCCGTCAGCCTGGCGATGCTGGTGGTGCTGGAGCCCCTCTCGCCGCTGGAGCGCTCCGAGGCGGCGGTACGCCAACTCGCGGGCCGGGCGCGGCGGCACGTCGAGGAGCGCCGCCCGCGCTACGACGTCGACGAGGTCCAGCGCCGCGACCTCACCGAGCGCTTCCTCGCGGCTGCCGGGGGCGGCGGCCTGGGTGCGCTGATGGAGTTGCTCGCCCCGGACGTCACCCTGATCACCGACGGCGGCGGCAAGGTCAGGGCCGCGCTGCGGGTCATCGACTCCGCGGACAAGGTCGGCCGCTTCCTGGTCGGGGTGTCCCGACGGGTGCCCGAGGAGCCGGAGTTCGTCCTGCGCGAGGTCAACGGCGCGCTGTCGCTCGTGCTGCTCTCCCGGGGCCGTCCGGACAGCGTGTTCACCGCCGAGGCGGCGCAGGGGCGGATCAAGGCCGTCTACGTGATGCGCAATCCCGACAAGCTGCACGGCCTGCGCGGCTGATCCGCGCCCGCGCCTCCCGCGTTCCCTCCCTACGCCCTCCGTGCACCGGATTGGTCTTGACCAAGCCCGGCGGCCCCGCCTACTGTCGCACTACTGCAACAACCTTTAATAAAGACCTCTGCCAATCAGCGACCACCGGAGGACACAGGTGGGCATCACGCAGCCGGAGACGGTTCAGGAGCCGAAGTACTGGCAGCTGAAGTCCGTGCTGAGCGACGCGCTCGACACCGAGTTCGCCGTGGGCGAGATCCTGCCCAACGAGCGTGACCTCGCCGCCCGCTTCGGCGTCGCCCGCGCCACACTGCGCCAGGCCCTGGACCAGCTGGAGCTGGAGGGCCGCCTGCAGCGCCGCCGCGGGGTGGGGACGACGGTCGCCCCGCCGCGGATCGGCGTGCCCGTCGCCTCCGGGCCGCAGACGTGGCCGGGGGAGCAGGAGCTGTGGGAGCCGGTCGCCTGCGCCCTGGCGCCCGCGCCCGCCGCCGTCGCCCGGCTGCTGGGCATCGGCCGCGCCGAGCCCGTCCACACCGTGCGCCGTACCCACGCCCGCCAGGGCCAGCCGGTCGCCGCCCAACTGCTGTACGTACTCCCGGCGTTCGTCCCCGCCTGCGACGGTGCCGCCCCGGCCGGCGCGGTCCTCGCCGCGCTCGGCAGGCTGGCGCCCGCCACCGGTGACCGCACCGTCGAGCTGGGCTCGGCCCGCGCCGAGGACGCCCGTGAGCTGGACCGCCTGCCGGGCGCGCCGGTGCTGCTGGTGACGACGCGCTACACGGCGGGCGCGCGTACGGTGGCGGTCGCGGTGGACACGTACCGCGCGGACACCTGCCGACTCACCCTGGGCGACGCGGAGTTGCTGGCGAGCTGAGCCGAGCTGGGCCGGTACGGACCCGCCACCCGGCCGGCCTCAACGCCCCGCCGCCACCCCGTCCACGCTGAACAACTCCCGCTCCACCCGCTCCAGCGCCAGCCGCAGCGCCCCCGTGGCGATCGCCGCCTCGCCCAGCGCGGAGAGCCGCACCACCGGCGTACGCAGGCAGTAGCGCTCCAACTCCCGCCGCAGCGGCTCCAGTACGCCGTCCAGCCCGGCCGCCCAGCCGCCGACCACGACCAGCTCCGGGTCCAGCGCCAGCACCAGCGCCGCCACATCGTGCACCAGCCGCCCCAGGAAGCGCTCCAGCGCCTCCCGCGCCCCCGCCTCACCCGCCGCGGCCCGGCTGAGGACCCGCGCCACCGCCGCCTCGTCCAGCGGATGCAGCGGCTCCCCGGTCGTGGAGAGCAGCTTCTCGGGGGATACCTCCCGCCCCAGCAGGTGCAGCGCCCCGATCTCCCCGGCCGCCCCGCCGAACCCCCGGTGCAGCCGCCCGCCGATCAGCGCCCCGGCCCCCGGCGACAGCCCGGCCAGGACGAACACCATGTCGTGCGCGCCCACGGCCGCCCCGCGCCAGTGCTCGGCGACGGCGGCCGCGTTGGCGTCGTTCTCCACCAGCACCGGGCAGCGGAAGGAGCGCCGCAGCCGCTCACCCAGCGCCAGCCCGCTCCAGCCGGGCAGCGCGGTACTGAGCCGCACCGTCCCGTCCGCGGCCACGATGCCGGGCGTCCCCACCCCTACCGCCCGTAGCGAGCCGCGCGCCACTTGTGCGCGGCGCAGCAGTTCGCCGGCGACCGCGCGGGTGCGCTCCAGGCGCTCGGCGGCCGGGGCCTCCTCGGCGACCTCCCGCGACAGCGAGCCCAGGGTGCGCCCCTCCAGATCGCTCAGCAGCGCGGAGATACGGTGCGCGCCGATCTCCAGCCCGAGCAGATGCCCGGCCTCGGCGTGGAAGCGGAAACGCCGCGCGGGCCGGCCCTGGCGCCGGGCGGCGCCCTCCTGCGCGGGCACCTCGACCACGACACCGGAGTCCGCCAGCCCCTCGATCACCCCCTCCAGCGTGGGCCGCGACAGCCCCGTGGCCCGCGCCAGCTCGGTGAGCGTCAGCACCTCGGCGTCACGCAGCGCCCGCAGCACCACCGCGGAGTTGATACGCCGCAGCAGCGAGGGATCACCACCGGTGAGCTGCTCCAACGTCTTCCTCCCTCCCCGGTCCCCGCCTGGCGGATGCTATCCGTCCGCTCCGGGAGCGACCAGCCCCGACTCGTAGGCGGCGATGACCGCCGGGTGCCTTTCGCCTGTGTGTCCGAGGCTCTGGAGGGTTCGCCTCCGGATTTCGGCCCCGGGTGTGTCCGACGACACATGCTGTGCAAACATCCCTCTAGCCCATGGCGCCGCAACCCGCGTGAGAAAAGCCGCATTTCACCGAAAAGATACGATTCGGGTGGACGTGGGTGTTTCCGGGTTGGCACCATGGTTCGCCGTGTGGCCGAGATGGCTGTGCGCCGCCCCACAGGCGAAACGATTCATTCATCACCCGCACGACTCTGGAGCAACCACGTGTTCAACGGATTCCGCAACTTCCTGCTGCGCGGCAACGTCGTCGACCTCGCCGTCGGTATCGTCATCGGCGCCGCGTTCTCGGCCGTCGTCACGGGCTTCGTGACCGCCTTCCTCACCCCGCTGATCGGCCTGGCCACCGGCGCCGTGGGCGACTTCAGCAAGAAGGCGTTCTCCGTCAGCGGGACCGACTTCCCCTACGGCGCCTTCGTCAACGCGCTGATCAGCTTCGTCATCATCGCCGCCGTCATCTACTTCGCGGTCGTCGTGCCCATCGGCCGCCTGCAGCAGCGCTTCTACCCCGTCAAGGACGAGCCCGTCGCCAAGATCGACTGCCCGGACTGCCTCAGCAGCGTCCCCGCCGCCGCCACCCGCTGCGCCTTCTGCACCAGCGAGCTGGCCGACCGCCCCGGCTTCCCCGCCCAGGCCCTCTCCAAGCGCTGACCGCCGCTCCCGGTCCCGTGCACCGCGGCCCCCTCCCACGCCGGTGGGAGGGGGCCGCGACGCTGCGGCGAACCCCGCAGGGGCCCGCAGAGCCTCAGAGGATGGCGCCCGGCGCGTAGGCCGCGTCCTGCGGATAGCGCTTGGCCAGCTCCTCCACCCGGGCCGCCACCGCCGCCACCTGGTCGCCCGCCGCCCCCGTGAAGGACAGCCGGTCGGCCATCAGCGCGTCCAGCTCCGCCCGCCCCAGCGGAATACGCTCGTCCGCCGCGAGGCGCTCCAGCAGCCCGTTGCGCTCGGCGCCCTCGCGCAGGGCCAGCGCGGAGGCCACCGCGTGCTCCTTGATCACCTCGTGCGCCAGCTCCCGGCCCACCCCGGCCCGCACCGCCCCCATCAGCACCTTCGTCGTGGCGAGGAAGGGCAGGTAGCGGTCCAGCTCGGCCGCCACGACCGCCGGGAAGGCGCCGAACTCGTCCAGCACCGTCAGGAACGTCTCCAGCAGCCCGTCCAGCGCGAAGAACGCGTCCGGCAGCGCCACCCGGCGCACCACGGAGCAGGACACGTCGCCCTCGTTCCACTGGTCGCCCGCCAGCTCGCCCACCATCGAGGAGTAGCCGCGCAGGATCACCGCGAGACCGTTGACGCGCTCGCAGGAGCGGGTGTTCATCTTGTGCGGCATGGCCGAGGAGCCCACCTGGCCGGGCTTGAAACCCTCGGTGACCAGCTCCTGGCCGGCCATCAGCCGGATCGTCTTGGCCAGCGAGGACGGCGCGGCCGCCAGCTGCACCAGCGCGCTCAGCACGTCGTAGTCCAGCGACCGCGGATAGACCTGGCCGACGGAGGTGAACGCGTCGGCGAAGCCCAGGTGCTCGGCCACCCGCCGCTCCAGGTCCGCCAGGCGGTCCGTGTCGCCGCCGAGCAGGTCCAGCATGTCCTGCGAGGTGCCGACCGGGCCCTTGATGCCGCGCAGCGGATAGCGGGCGAGGAGGTCCTCCAGCCGCGCGTACGCCACCAGCAGCTCGTCGGCCGCGGTCGCGAAACGCTTGCCCAGCGTGGTGGCCTGCGCCGCCACGTTGTGCGAACGCCCCGCCATCACCAGCTCCGCGTACTCACCCGCCAGGCGCCCCAGCCGCGCCAGCACCGCGACCGTGCGCCCGCGCACCAGCTCCAGCGACAGGCGGATCTGCAGCTGCTCCACGTTCTCGGTGAGGTCGCGCGAGGTCATGCCCTTGTGGACGTGCTCGTGCCCGGCGAGGGCGTTGAACTCCTCGATACGCGCCTTCACGTCGTGGCGGGTGACCTTCTCGCGCGCGGCGATCGACTCCAGGTCGACCTGCTCGACGACCCGCTCGTAGTCCTCGATCGCGGCGTCCGGCACCTCGATCCCCAGATCCTTCTGCGCCCGCAGCACGGCGAGCCACAGCCGCCGCTCCAGCGCGACCTTGTACTCGGGGGACCACACGGCGGCCAGCTCGGGGGAGGCGTAGCGGCCGGCCAGGACATTGGGGATACGCGGCTTGTTCACAGAGCCGAATGATACGGGTCGCCCCGCTTGTGCGATCCTCCAGGCCCACCCGCCGCGGGCGCCCTCAGGCGCCGGTCCGGGGGCGGCAGAGCAGGAGCTGCTTCGGTGAGGTGCCCGTGAACGGGGATCGGTCGTAGTCCCCGTAGCGCTGTACGACGTCGAGGCCGGCCAGTCGGCACAGTGCCAGGAGCTCCTCGGGGAAGAAGCAGCGCATGCTGACGTTCTTGGTGCGTACGCACACGCCGTCGCGCAGGTAGTCCAGCGTGAAGCGCAGCACTTGGGCGGCGGCGTCGTAGCCGGTCGTTGCCCGCACGTCGAGCCGTGCGCCGTCCTGGTCGGTGACGGACTTGTGGTGGTAGGGCGCCTCGGGGAGGCGGCACAGTTTGGCCATGGCGGGGTTGAACACGTCCAGGATCAGGGTCCCGCCCGGTCGCAGCGCGTTGCGCGCCGAGGTGAGGAACGCGAGCACGGAATCCACGTCGTGCAGGTGCTGCATCGCGTTGGCCGCCGAGAACACCAGGGCGAAGCGCCGCTCGGAGCGGATGTCCCGGCAGTCCTGCTCCAGCCACTCGACGGGCAGGTGCTCGCCTTGGGCCCGCCGGCGGGCGCGCGCGAGCATCGAGGGCATGATGTCCAGCCCGGTGACCTCCACGCCCGCCCGCGCGATCGGCAGGGTGATGCGCCCGGTTCCGCAGGCGACCTCCAGGACGGGGCCGCCGGCCCGGAGTGCCTGGTCGAGGAAGAACGGGATGTCGTGGGTGCGCGCGGTGAACTCCTGGTCGTAGAAGTCCGCGTCGTCGTACACGGCCAGGTCCGCCAGCGGCTTCATCGCGCCACCGCCGGCGTCGGGTCGAAAGCATCGGCAAGGCTGGTCAGGATGGAGCCGGACCACCTGCTCCTCCCGAACACGCTGACCGGCATGGCGAGCACGCCGTACTCGTGCCGGAGTGTCCGCGCCGGGATGCCGACCGGGAAGAAGTAGTTGCCGGGGCAGGCCCGGCTTGCCGGGGGGATCGTCCCGAGCACCTCGTCCGGCAGCTGTTCGAACAACTGCTCAGCGCGGGCGGCCAGTTCGTCGACGAGCTGCCGGGGCACGGCGCTGTGCTCGCTCAGCAGGCGGTCGGCGAGCCTCAGTTGGTCCGGCGTCGGCGGCTCCGCCCGGAACGCTTCGGCCCATTCGGCCTGCGCCGGGTCCAGCAGGACCACGCCGAAGGTGCGCGGCCACAGCCATCCCTTGGTGACCGAGTGCAGCAGGACCGCGCGGCCGGTGTCCAGCAGTCGCCGGGTGCCGGGGGCGAACGGGGCCCCCAGGTCGTAGACGCTGTCGATCAGCAGGCGGCGCTGTGGCGATTCCCCCAGCCACGACAGCACCGCGGCGTACTCGGCGTCGGACAGGTAGCGGCCGAGCGGCTTGCTGGGGTTGGCGAGCAGCAGGTACTCGGGCCGGTCGTCCGCCGGCGAGGCCGGCAGGTCCGGCGCCGGCAGTGTCGGATAGGACACGGGCGCCAGGCCCGCGGCGCGGGCCAGCTCGAAGTAGACCGGGTACACGTCGCCGGGCAGCCACAACCGCGCGTGCACGGCGTGCAGTTGGCGGAAGACGACGCCGAGCCCGTGGCGGACCCCTCGGCAGACCATGGCGCGGCCGGACCACTCCTCCGGCAGCTCGAAGCGCCGCAGCCAGGCGCGGGCGAGATCGCACCGGTGCACCGTGGCCAGGTCGCTCGGCGGTTGCGGTCGCAGGGGGGCGAGCGCCCGGTAGACGTTGGTCTCGGCGGCGTCCAGCAGCGACGGGGAGGCGCTGAGGTGCCGCTGCCGGAAGTCCTGGAACTCCTCGAACCTCATGCCGTGGCGCCTTCCGCAACGATCTCGCTGGCCCGGTCCTCCAGGGAGGCGTAGCAGCGCCCGTCGGCCATGACGTTCCAGCTGCGGGCGATCCCGCTGGTGCGCTCCCAGAGCAGACTGGGCTCGGTGTAGGCGGCGATCCGCATCGGCTGCCCGTCCCAACTGCCGTGGTAGACCGGCGCGCCCCAGGGCAGGCGGCTCGCCAGGTCGAAACCGTGCTGCTCGGCGAACCCGGTGACGAGGGACAGCGGGACCTGGTGCTCCCGGCTCCAGACGTTGGCGGCGTGCTCGAAGTAGAGCGACTCGGTGCTGGTGGATACGTAGAGCTCTTTGAAGCAGAGCTCCTCGACGCCCAGCGCCGCGGCCCACGAAAGGTAGTCGGCGACCCCGGCCGCGTCGGCGACGCCGCCGTGCTGGAGTACGCAGACCAACCTCACCCGCAGGCCGGGCCAGCGGTCGCGTTCCGTGCGCCAGGTGTCGATGACGGAGCCCACCGGCGTGCGCAGCATCATCAGCCGCTCGTTGGCGTCGTCGTCGTGGTGGTGGCGGGAGATCGCCAGCACGTTCAGGCCCGCGGCGCCCAGGGCGGCGAGGCGCTCGGCCCGGTCGGCGTGGTGGCCTTTCGCCAGGGTGTGCGCGTTGGTGATCAGGACGACCTTCGGGAAGGCCGCCGAGCAGGCGGACACCAGCCGCAGCTGCTGGTCGAACGGTATGAGCGTGGGCTCCCCGCCCCCGGTGATCACCGCACGCTCGGCGCCTGCGGTACGGGCGCGCTCCAGCCAGTGGGCGACCGCGTCCCACGGGACGCGTGCCGGTGCCTGGTCGCTGGAGATCGAGGCCGCGGAGAAGCAGAACGAGCACCGGGCCTGGCAGGCGGAGGCGACCGGCAGCAGCGACACCGAGCGCGGTCGCGTGTCGGCGTAGCGGTGCAGCGCAGAGGCGTGCAGGTGCAGGGAGGACGCCATCGCATCCTCGACGGTTGTCGGGCGCAGGGTGAACTCCTCGCCCGCCTGGTCGAGTTCGTGGACCGCTGACAGCCGGATGCGGGGCTCGTGCAGTTCCATGCCCAGGCCGGTCGACACGGTGGGCACCAGCCTGCCGGGGTCCACCGTGGTTTCCAGCACCAGCAGCCGGTCGCCCGGCACGGCAAGGCGCTCCAGCAGGCGGCGCGCCTTGCCGACGCCGATGCCCAGCTCCGCGCGGGTCAGCAGGTGGAACCGGTCGGGATAGGTGCTTTCCGGGATCCCCGCCTTGCCGTAGGCGTGCGCGTACTTGTCGAAGCCCCTCGCGAAGTTCGACAGCACGATGACGTGGAAGCGCTGGCCGCTGTGGTTCATCCGGCCATCATGCAGGAGCGGGTCCCGGGGATGACATGGCCCGACCGCAGGTGGAACACGGTGCTCCGATCCGAGGGGACCTTCTGCTCCGGGCGCCCACCGAGGGCTCCGGGTCAGGACTCCACCCGCCGCCAGTCCGCCACAGCGCCGGGGTCGGTACGGTCCGCGGGGGTGACCCAGAAGGCCTTGCCCAGTTCGGCGCTGAACTGGGCGCCGGTGCGGCCGTCGCCGGAGGAGCGGCCGGTGAGGCGGCGGCCTATCCACGGGCCCAGGTGGCGGCGGGCGAAGGCGAGGTCGCCGCGGCGGCGCGTCAGCCAGCCCGGGTGGACCGCCGGCGGCAGCGGGGCGTTCCAGTCGGACTGCGCGGGCAGGCCCAGCGTCTGCCAGACCGCCTCGGCGACGCGCCGGTGGCCCTCGTGGGTCAGGTGCAGCCGGTCCTCGTCCCACAGGCGCGGATCGCCCAGCGGCTCGGAGGCGTACAGGTCCACCACCCGCGCCCCGTGGCGCGCGGCCAGCTCGTCGATGTGCGCGAACAGCTCCTCCATGCGCGGGCGGAAGCGCGCCAGGACCGGGCCGCGGCGGCCCGGGCTGCGGAAGAGCAGCAGGTGGCCGCAGCTGGGTGCGAGGGTGGCGACGGCCTCGGTGAGCTGGTCCTTGACGCGCGCCATGTCGCACGTGGGGCGCAGGGCGTCGTTGAGGCCGCCGACGAGGGTGACGATGTCGGCCTTCATCGCCGCGGCGGGCGCGACCTGCTCGTCGAGGATCTGCGCGATGAGCTTGCCGCGCACCGCGAGGTTGGCGTAGCGAAAGCCCGGGGCGCGCTCGGCGAGGCGGGCGGCGAGCAGGTCGGCCCAGCCGCGGTAGCTGCCGTCGGGCATGCGGTCGGACATGCCCTCGGTGAAGGAGTCGCCGACGGCGACGAGACTGGTGTATGGGGCATTGATCTCCATGGCGGGGGAAATCCTACGCGCTCTGCCCGACCAGCTCGCGCAGTACGTCCTCCATCGTGACCATCCCGGCCGGCCGGCCGCCGTCGGTGACGGCCGCCAGGTGCGTACGGCTGCGGCGCATCGCGGTCAGGACGTCGTCCAGCGGTGTGTCGGCCCGGACGCGGGCGATGGGCCGCATGGTGCCCACGGGGAAGGGCTCGTCGCGCGGAAGCTGGTCCAGGGCGTCCTTGACGTGCAGGTAGCCGTAGACCTCGCCCGCCTCGTCGGCCACGGGGAAGCGGGAGAACCCGGACTCCGCGGAGAGCTGCTCCAGGCCCTCCGGCGTGATCCCGAAGGGCGCGGAGACGACCCGCGCGGGCGGCAGCACGATCTCCCGCACCGGCCGGCGCCCCAGCTCCAGGGCGTCGCGCAGGCGCTCCTCCGCCCGCCCGTCGATCAGCCCCGCCTCGCCGGAGTCGCGCACGATGCGCACCAGCTCGTCGTCGGAGAACGTCGCCGAGACCTCGTCCTTGGGCTCCACCCGCAGCAGCCGCAGCAGGGTGTTGGACAGGGCGTTGACCAGGAACACCACCGGGCGCACCAGCCGCGTCATCGCCACCAGCGGCGGCCCCAGCAGCAGCGCGGAGCGCACCGGGTCGGCGAGCGCGATGTTCTTCGGCAGCATCTCCCCGAAGAGCATGTGCAGGTACGTGGCCACCGCCAGCGCGATCACGAAGGAGATCGGGTGGACCAGCCCGTGCGGGACGCCCACCGCGTCGAAGAGCGGCTCCAGCAGGTGGGCGATGGCCGGCTCGGCGACGATGCCCAGCACCAGCGTGCACAGGGTGATGCCCAGCTGCGCCGTCGCCAGCACCGTCGAGACGTTCTCCAGCCCCCACAGCACCCGCCGCGCCCGCTTGTCCCCGGCGCGTACGTACGGCTCCACCTGCGCCCGGCGTACGGAGATCAGCGCGAACTCGGCGCCGACGAAGAAGGCGTTGACGACCAGCGTCAGCAGCCCGATCAGCAGTTGCACCGCGGTCATGCCCGGCCACCCCGTACGTTCGCGTCGTCCTTGGGCCCGTCCTCGTGGAGGGGCGCGTGCAGCAGTACCCGTGCGGCGCGCCGGCCGCCGTCGTCGACGACCTCGACCTCCCAGCCCGCGACGAGGACCCGGTCGCCGTTGACGGGGATGCGCCCCAGCTCGGTGGCGACGAGTCCGGCGACGGTCTCGTAGGGGCCCTCGGGCAGCCGCAGGCCGATCTCCTCCAGCTCGTCGGGCCGCACCCCGCCGTCGGCCTCGTAGGTCGCATGGCCGTGGTCGTCCGGGCCCAGGGCGACCAGGTCGGCCGCCTCGTGGGGGTCGTGCTCGTCGCGGACCTCGCCGACGACCTCCTCCACGATGTCCTCCAGCGTCGCCACGCCGGCGGTGCCGCCGTACTCGTCGATGACCACGGCCATCGAGCGCTGGGTGGAGAGCTGGTCGAGGAGCCGGTCGACGGTGAGGGTCTCGGGCACCAGCAGCGGCTCGCGCATCAGGTCCCCGACCGGTACGCGCGCCCGGCGCTCGGCGGGCACGGCCAGGACGTCCTTGATGTGCGCGACGCCGACCACGGTGTCCAGGCTGCCCCGGTAGACGGGGAAGCGGGACAGGCCGGTGGCGCGGGTGGCGTTCGCGACGTCCTCCGCGGTGGCCTGCATGTCCAGCGCGGTGACCTGCACGCGCGGCGTCATCACGTTCTCGGCGGTGAGGTCCGCCAGGTTCAGGGTGCGCACGAACAGCTCGGCGGTGTCCGCCTCCAGCGAGCCCTCCTTGGCGGAGTGGCGTGCCAGCGCCGCCAGCTCCTGGGGGCTGCGGGCCGAGGCCAGCTCCTCCGCGGGCTCCATGCCCATCATGCGGATGAGGCGGTTGGCGGTGTTGTTGAGCCAGTGGATGAACGGCCCGAAGGCGGCGCTGAAGGCGCGCTGGAAGGCGGCGACGTGCCGGGCGACGGCCAGCGGCCGCGAGATCGCCCAGTTCTTCGGCACCAGTTCGCCGACGACCATCAGCACCAGCGTGGACAGCGCGGTCCCCAGCACGATGGCGATACCCGACGCCGCCGAACGGGGCACGCCCGCGGACGTCAGCGGCCCCTTGAGGAGAGCGGCGATGGACGGCTCGGACAGCATGCCGACGACCAGGTTGGTGACGGTGATGCCCAGCTGGGCGCCGGAGAGCTGGAAGGTGAGGCTGCGCACCGCCTTCAGCGCGCTCGACGCCCCGCGCTCACCGCGCGCGACCGCCGCCTCCAGCTCGCTGCGCTCGACCGTCGTCAGGGAGAACTCCGCCGCGACGAACAGCCCGCAGGCCAGGCAGAGCGCCAGCGCGAGGGCCAGCAGAAGCAGCTCGGTCATCGGATCCTCACCGCTTCATGATCCGCCCACAAGGGCGCGCGGCGCGATCTGTGCTCACTGGGAGGCTCGTCCATCGGGGGACGTCCACACCCTTTCTCTCTTCGGCTACGGGCTGCCCCCAGATTAAAGGATCGGCAAAACGATCGCGCGACCCGGCCGTTCACCCTCCGGCCAGGGACTTCACCCACCGCCGCCAGTGGTCCTCCCGCTCGTAGCCGGCGGCTCGCCACGCGCGGTGCGCCACCTCGTTGCGCTCCAGCACCATCGCGTCCCCGCGCCGTCCGCCCAACTCCCGGAAGCGCTCCTCGGCCGCCGCCAGCAGCGCCCCCGCGACGCCCCGGCGCCGGAGGTCGGGGTGCACGGCGAGACGGTAGAGCGAGCACCGCCAGCCGTCGAAACCGGCGATCAGCGTGCCCGTCAGTACGCCGCCCACCTCGGCGAGGAGCAGTGCCCCGGGATCGCGCGCGATCAGCCCGCGCACCCCCGCCAGGTCGTCGCTCACGCTCGTGCCCTCGGCGGCCAGCGCCCAGAAGTCGAGCACGGCCTGCGCCTCGTCGATCCGGGCGGCCCGGATACGGAGATCGTCCATAGGCGGCATCCCAGCACCGGGGCGCCCGGCCCGTCGAGCGGGTTTCACCATGCGGGCGCTGGACGCGGTCTTAGACCGACCGGCACATGGGGGGTGGGTCTTATTCGTGGGCGATGGCCTCCAGTACGTCCAGGCGCGAGGCCCGCAGCGCCGGCAGCAGCGCGGCGGCCAGCCCCACCAGCACCGAGCCCACCACCACGGCGATCATCGTGCCCCAGGGGACGGCGAACGCCTTCAGCCCCTCCAGCGCCAGCACCTGCTGCATGGACACCCCCCACACCACGCCCAGGCCCAGGCCCAGCACGGCGCCGAACACCGCGATCATCACCGACTCCAGGCGGATCATCCGCCGCAGCTGGCGCCGCGAGAGCCCGATCGCCCGCAGCAGCCCGATCTCCCGGGTGCGCTCCACCACCGACAGCGCGAGGGTGTTGACCACCCCGAGCACCGCGATGACGATCGCCAGTCCCAGCAGCGCGTACACCAGATACAGCAGCACCGAGATCTGCTGGCGGATCAGCTCCTTGAAGTCCGCCTGGTCGCGCACCTTGACCTGCGGATAGTCCTTCAGCGCCCGCTCCAGCGAGGAGCGCAGCTCCTGCGGCGAGGTGCCGTCGGCCGCGTTGATCAGCAGCCCGCTCTCCTGGCCGTCCGGGAGGTGCTTCTCCAGCGTCCCCAGGCCCAGGTAGAAGCCGCCGCCGGCGTTGAAGCCGTCGGAGGTCTGGGTGTTGAGCGCGGCCACCGTGAGCCTGGCCCGCGAGCCGTCCGCGAACCGTGCCTCCAGCACGCTGCCGATACGGATCCTGTGCTCGTCCGCGTAGCCCTTCTGCAGCCCCACCCGGCCGTCGGCCAGCGCCGCGGGCGTGTCCCCGGCGGCGTACCGCAGCCGGAAGACCTTGTCGAGCCCGGGGTCGTAGGCGCCCACCGCGGTACGGACCGACTGCCCGTCGGGGAGGGTGAGGCGCACCGTCGCGTAGCGCTGGCGGACCAGCAGACCGATGCCGTCCACCGTGCGCACCCGCTCGGTGACCTCCCGGGGGAACGGGCCGAAGTCGGCGCCCCCGACCACGAAGTCCGCACCCAGCGAGCGGTCGATCTCCTGGTCCACCGAGCGGGTCATCGACGCCCCGGCGATGGAGAGGCCGCCCACCAGCGCCAGCCCCACCATCAGCGCCGAGGCCGTCGCCCCGGTGCGGCGCGGGTTGCGCAGCGCGTTGCGCCGGCTCATCGAGCCGACCGGCCCGAACATCCGGGGGAACGCCGCGCCCAGCACCCGGATCACCGGCCGCACCAGCAGCGGCCCGGCGACCACCATGGCGAGCAGCGTCAGCACCACCCCCGTGCCCAGCCACACCGCGGCGGTGGCGGTCCGCGTCGCCGCCGCGCAGAGTGCCAGCGCCGCGATCCCGACCGCCCCCACCACGCCGCCCACCACGGCCCGTATCCGCAGCGGCCTGCCCACACCGGCGACCTCGATGTCGGACAGGGCGGCCATGGGGGAGACGCGCGCCGCGCGCCGCGCCGGCAGGTAGGCGGCCACGAACGTCACACCGAGCCCCACCAGGTAGGCGGCCAGCGGCGTCGTCCACACCACCACCATCTCGGCCGCGTCCAGGTTCATCCCCAGCACGCCCATCAGCTCGATCAGCCCCGCGGCCAGACCCAGCCCCGCCACCAGGCCCAGCGTGGAGCCCACCAGGCCCAGCAGCACCGCCTCCGTCAGCACCGAGCGCCGCACCTGGCGCCGGTCCGCGCCCAGTGCCCGCAGCAGCCCCAACTCCCGGGTGCGCTGGGCGATCAGCATGGAGAAGGTGTTGACGATGAGGAATATCCCCACCAGCACAGCCACCCCGGCGAAACCGAGCATCACGTACTTGATGACCCTGAGGAAGCCGCCCAGCTCCTCCGTCGCCGACTTCGCCTGCTCCGCGGCGGTCTTCACCGCGTACTGCGGGCCCAGCGCCCGCGCGACGCGCCCCTTCAACTCCGCGTCCGACACCCCCGGCGCGGCCTGGAGCGACAGCGACGTCACCGCGTCCGGCCGCCCCAGCAGCAGCTTCTGGGCGGCGGGGGTGTCGAGGAAGACCACCGCCGCACCCGGGTTGGTGGAGGTGAACGCGGCCAGGCCCACCACCTCGGCCTGGAAGGAGCCGGGCGCCGCGATCACCGTCAGCCGATCGCCGATGCGCACGCCCTTGCGGTCGGCGGTGTCCTTGTCGAGCAGCAACTGCCCGGCGCTGTGCGGCTCGTGGCCGCTGTGCAGCTCCACCACGCTGTGCTCGGTCAGCTCCCAGTTGCCCGCCAGCGTGGGCGGACCCGTCGTCGGCCCGACCTGGCCGCCGCCCGCGTCGACGAGGGTGATGTTCTGCACGTCGACATCAAGATGGACGCGCGCCACCCCGTCCACCGCGGCCACCCGCTCGCGCAGGGAGAGCGGCACGGTGGGGATCCGCCCGGAGAAGACGCCCTGCGCCTCGCCGAACTCCTCCCGCGGCTCCACCGACACATCGGCCGCCGCGGACTTGAACAACCGGTCGAAGGTCCGCCCCACCGTGTCGGAGAAGACCAGGCTCCCGGCCACGAACGCCACCGACAGCATCACCGCCAGCGCCGACAGCAGCATCCGGCCCTTGTGCGCGAAGAAACTCCGCAGACTCGCCCTCAGCATCGTGCCCTCAGCTCTTCCGCACTGTGTCGAAGCGCTTCATCCGCTCCAGCACGGCCTCGGCGGTGGGCTGGGGCATCTCGTCCACGATCCGCCCGTCCGCGAGGAACAGCACCAGGTCCGCGTGCGCCGCCGCTCCGGGATCGTGCGTCACCATCACCACCGTCTGCTCCAGCTCGTCCACCGCGCGGCGCAGCATGCCCAGCACCTCCAGCCCCGCCCGCGAGTCGAGGTTGCCGGTCGGCTCGTCCGCGAAGACCAGCTCGGGCCGCGAGGCCAGTGCCCGCGCGCAGGCCACCCGTTGCTGCTGGCCGCCGGAGAGCTGCGCGGGCCGGTGGCGCAGCCGGTCGCGCAACCCCAGGGTGTCGATGACCTGGTCCAGCCACGCCTGCTCGGGACGGCGGCCGGCGATGTCCATCGGCAGCGTGATGTTCTCCAGGGCGTTCAGGGTGGGCAGCAGGTTGAAGGACTGGAACATGAATCCCACCCGGTCCCGGCGCAACCGCGTCAACTCGCGGTCGTTCAAACCGGTGATCTCCGTCCCGCCCAGCCACACCTGCCCGGCGGAGACGCCGTCCAGCCCGGCAAGGCAGTGCATCAACGTCGACTTCCCCGACCCGGACGGCCCCATCACCGCCGTGAACCGTCCCCGCGCGATGGACACGTCCACCGCGTCCAGCGCCACGACGGCCGTCTCACCCGACCCGTACGCCTTGGTCAACTCACGTGCCCGAGCCGCGATGTCCGCCCCGTCCACGCCGCCGGCCCTGTCCGCAACCCCCGTCACAGCCACCACGCCTCCCGCACTCGCCCCTACGGCGGGATCCCACCGCGCTCACGAGACTAGGACGTACCGGACAGTGCGCGCATCCCCCTGTGGACAGAGCCGCCGGGCCGGCCCTCATCCGGAGGGACGAGCCGTGCCCCGCGCACTGCGACGGCAACCACAACGCAGGCCCGGCGCCCCTACGAGGCGGTCCCCGCCCACGTCCCGCCCAGCCCCGGCGCCAGCCACCCCGGCGCCGCGGCGCGGAACTCCTCCGGCGCCAAGTGGGCCGCGCCGTGCGGCAGGACGCCGAGCAGCGGGGCCTGCGCGGCGAGCGGCAGGTCCTCCAGATTGCACAGTTCCGCCAGTCCCGGTCGGAGCGGCCAACTCCCCACCACCACCCCCATGCAGGGGATCTCGCGCGCCCGCAGCGCCTCCGCCGTCAGCGCCGTCGCGTTGAGCGTGCCCAGCGCGGCCGGTGCCACGACCAGGGCCGGGCAGCGCAGCAGCCGCGCCGCGTCCGCGAGGGTGGCGCCCTCCTCGTCGTAGCGCACCAGCAGGCCGCCCGCGCCCTCTACCAGCACCAGGTCGTGCGCGGCGGACAGCTTCGCCGCCGCCTCGGCGACCTCGGCGGGGCCCACCGGCCGCGCGCCGGCGCGCCGGGCGGCCGTCGCCGGCGCCAACGGCTCCGGATAGCGGGCCAGTTCGGCGCCCGTCACCTGCGCGCCGGCCAGGCGCAGCACCTCGTGGACGTCGCCCGGCTCCCCGGCCGCCACGCCGGTCTGCGCCGGCTTCAGCACCGCCACCGACCAGCCGGCGGCGAGCGCCGCCGCCGCCAGTGCGGCGGTCACCATCGTCTTGCCGACCTCGGTCCCGGTCCCGGTGACCACCAGCACACTCACGACATCCTCCTCATCGCGCGGCTGTCGAGGCGGCGGCGGCCGCGCACACCGCCGCGCACACCCGCGCCAGGTCGTCGTCGTCCGTCACGTACGGCGGCATCGTGTAGACCAGATCGCGAAACGGCCGCAGCCACACCCCGGCCCGCACCGCCGCCTCGGTGGCCGCCGCCATGTCGACGGGATGGTCGAGTTGGACGACGCCGATCCCGCCGAGGACCCGTACGTCCACCACCCCCGGAATGGAGGCGGCCTGCGCCAGCCCGGCGGACAGCCCGGCCGCCAGCCGCCCGACCTGCCCCTGCCAGTCCTGCCCGAGGAGGAGGTCGACGGACGCCCCCGCCACCGCGCAGGCCAGCGGATTGCCCATGAACGTCGGTCCGTGCGCCAGCACCGCCGCCTCGCCCCCGGAGATCCCCTCCGCCACCCGCGTCGTGCACAGCGCCGCCGCCAGCGTCATATAGCCGCCGGTCAGGGCCTTGCCCACGCACATCACATCCGGCGACACCCCGGCGTGCTCCGCGGCGAACAGCCGCCCCGTACGCCCGAACCCGGTGGCGATCTCGTCGAAGACCAGCAGCACGTCGTGCTCGTCGCACAGTTCGCGCAGCACCCGCAGGTAGCCGGGGGAGTGGAAGCGCATCCCGCCCGCGCCCTGCACCACCGGCTCCACGATCACCGCCGCCGTCTCGGCCGCGTGCCGCGCCACCGTCTCGCGCAGCGCCGCCACGTACGCCGCGTCGGGCTCGTCGGCGAAACCCCCCGGCGGTGGCGGTGCGAAGACCTGCCGGGGCAGCGCCCCGCCCCACAGCGCGTGCATCCCGCCGTCCGGATCGCACACCGACATCGGCTGCCAGGTGTCGCCGTGGTAGCCGCCGCGCCAGGTCAGCAGCCGCTGCTTGCCCGGGCGCCCCACCGAGCGCCAGAACTGCAGGCACATCTTCACCGCGACCTCGACCGACACCGACCCGGAGTCGGCCAGGAAGACGTGCTGGAGCGGCTCGGGGGTGATCTCCACCAGCCGCGCCGCGAGCCGCACGGCCGGCTCGTGGGTGAGGCCGCCGAACATCACATGGCTCATCCGCTCCACCTGCCCGTGCACGGCGGCGTTGAGGACGGGGTGGTTGTAGCCGTGGACGGCCGACCACCACGACGACATCCCGTCCACCAGCTCGCCGACCCCGTGTACGGGCTCCGCCAGCCTCAGCCGCACACCCGAGGCGGAGTCCACCACCAGCGGCGCCACCCGGCCGGGCATCGGCCCGTACGGATGCCAGACATGCGCCCGGTCCAGCTCCAGCAGCCGCGCCGGGGAGAGCGCCTCGGGCAGCGGCTCAGGCATTGGGCGGCAGCTCCGTACCGGCGCCCCGGCGGCGCACCGCGACCAGGTCCGTACGGGCCCCGGAAACCTCAGCGGCCTCAGGCACCTCGGCGGCCTCGGCGGCCGGCTCCCCGCACGGCCCGCACGCCCCGCCCCCGCACCCCTCCCCGCCAGAAGCGGCGGCGGCGTCGACGCGGTGCGCGGGAAGCGTCGTCGTCCCCTCGCCCTCCACCTCGAAACCCGCGTCCGCGATCATCTCCAGATCCGCCTGCCCCGCCTGCCCCTCGCTCGTCAGGTAGTCCCCGAGGAAGATCGAGTTCGCCAGGTGCAGCGCCAGCGGCTGCATGGTCCGCAGGTGCACCTCGCGCCCGCCCGCGAGGCGCACCTCCACATCCGGGCACACGAACCGCACCATCGCCAGGATCCGCAGGCAGCGCTGCGGCGTCAGGTTCCACTCCTTCGCCAGCGGCGTCCCCTCGAAGGGGATCAGGAAGTTCACCGGCACCGAGTCCGCGTCCAGCTCCCGCAGCCCGAAGACCACGTCCACCAGATCGCCGTCACTCTCACCCATGCCGGCGATCAGCCCCGAACAGGCCGACAGCCCCGCCCCCTGCGCCTGGCGCACCGTCTCCACCCGGTCCGCGTACTCGTGCGTGGTGCAGATGTCGCCGTACGTCGACTCGGAGGTGTTCAGATTGTGGTTGTACGCGTCCGCACCCGCCTCGCGCAGCCGCTCGGCCTGCCCGGCGGACAGCAGCCCCAGGCAGGCGCAGACCTCCACGCCGCTGTTCTGCTCCTTGATGGCGGCGATCGTCCCCGCCACCCGCTCCACGTCCCGGTCCGTGGGCCCGCGCCCGCTCGCCACCAGGCACACCCGCTTCGCGCCGCCCGCGACCCCGGCCCCGGCGGCCTTCGCCGCCTCGGCCGGCTTCAGCCAGCTGTACTTCAAGATCCCCGCCTCGGAGCCCAGCCGCTGCGAGCAGTACGAGCAGTCCTCCGGACACAGCCCGGACTTGAGGTTGACGAGGTAGTTCAGCTTCACCCGGCGCCCGAACCAGTGCCGGCGCACCCGGCCCGCCGCGGCCACCACGTCCAGCAGTTCGTCATCGGTGGTCGCCAGCACGGCGAGCACCTCGTCGCGTGTGGGCAGCTCGCGGCGCAGCCCCTTGTCCACCAGCGTAGTCAGCAGGTCCATGGCGCTGATACTCGCTCACCGGCCCCCCGCACAGCCAGTCGGACAGGTCACAACAAGCCCCCCGCGCACTGTGTGTCTTGCCACACCCCACCCCGCCGCCACGCGCAGTAACGTGCGGTGGCGAACCCTCCGTACCGCTTCCCCCACCGTGCGACCGACCGACGAGGACCTGCCGCGAATGCCCGCCGACCCCTTCGACTGGATCACCGAGGCCGCCGCCGCCCGCCACCGCGCCGGCCTCGTCCGCACCCTGCGCCCGCGCCCGGCCCGCGAGACGCTGCTCGACCTCGCCTCCAACGACTACCTCGGCCTGGCCCACCACCCCGAGGTCGTCGACGGCGCCACCGCGGCCCTGCGCCGCTGGGGCGCCGGCTCCACCGGCTCCCGCCTGGTCACCGGCTCCACCGAACTGCACGCCGAACTGGAAGCGGAACTCGCCGAGTTCTGCGGCTTCGAAGCAGCCCTGGTCTTCTCCTCCGGCTACGCCGCCAACCTCGCCGCCCTCACCGCACTCACCGGACCCGCCACCCCCCACCGCCTCATCGTCTCCGACGCCGGCAACCACGCCTCCCTCATCGACGGCTGCCGCCTCTCGCGCGCCGAGACCGCCGTCGTCGCGCACGCCGACCCCCAGGCCGTGGCCAAGGCCCTGGACGGCCACGAGGGCCGCGCCCTGGTCGTCACCGACGCGGTGTTCTCCGTCGACGGCGACGAGGCCCCCCTGACCGCGCTCGCCCAGGTCGCCGCCGACGCGCGAGCGGCGCTCCTCGTCGACGACGCACACGGCCTGGGCGTCCTGGGCCCCGGCGGCAGCGGTACGCCCGCCGCCCACGCGGTGGCGGGCGCCCCCGGCGTCGTCGCCACCGTCACCCTCTCCAAATCCCTCGGCAGCCAGGGCGGCGCCGTCCTGGGCCCCGCCGCGGTCATCGAGCACCTGGTCAACACCGCCCGCACCTTCATCTTCGACACCGGCCTCAACCCGGCCGCCGCCGGCGCGGCACTGACCGCGCTGCGCGTCCTGCGCCGCGAACCGGCCCTCGCCCAGGCGGTACGCGACCACGCCCGCGCCCTGCACACCGGCCTGACAGCGGCCGGCCTGCGCGCGGTACGCCCCGACGCGGCGGTCGTCTCCGTCGCCGCCCCCTCCCCGGAACACGCCCTCACCTGGGCCGCCGACTGCCGCACCGCGGGCCTACGGGTCGGCTGCTTCCGCCCCCCGTCCGTCCCCGACGGCATCTCCCGCCTGCGCCTGACCGCCCGTGCCAACCTCACCGCCGAGGAGATCGACCGCGCACTGACGGTGATCGCCGCGACCGCCCCGTAAAAACTCAACCCCCCGAAGCACACGCCGCGTTGATCGCCGCCCGCAGCGCGTCCTCGCCGGGCGCCCCCGAGGCCGCGCCGTCCGCGTCCCGGTACAGCCGGCAGGACACCGACGGCTGCCCGCCGTCGGAGGGGAAGGGGTCGACGCCGTCCAGCAGGATCGTCGGCGAGCCGCTCATCCCGAGTGCGAGCGCCTGGTTGCCGTTGCGGACCTCGACCACCTCCACCTCGGCGGCCCGCCCCGCCAGCGCCGCCGCGACCCGCTCAAGCGCGAGCCCCGTGTTCGCGCATCCCGGCACCGCAAGCACTGTGATCCGCATCGCCTCGTCCTCCCGGTCCGTCGCCGTCACGCCTCTGACGGTAGACCCACGGGGAGGTTATGAGACGGCAGGCGCCGCAGGATGTTCCACCAGCAGCGCCTCCGCGCCCACCGCCTGGAACCCGGCCGCCATGAACGCCCGCACACTGGCCGCGTTGCCCGGCGCGATCTGCGCCCACAACGGCCCGCCCCCGGGCACCAGATGCCGCGCGGCGACCGCCAGCCGCCGCCCCAGCCCCGTACCGCGCGCCCCCGCCTCGACCTCCACGGCAACCTCCCACCGCCCCGCGACCCCGCGCCCGAGCAGCAACGTGCCACCCGGGACGGTCCACGCACGCACCTCGTCGCGGTGCCGCAGCGCCCGTACGACGCGGGGGTGGTCGCGGTCCGCCGTCGGCGTCAGCTCCAGCGGCGGCGGTCCGGCCAGCGCCGGGGCGGCGGTCAGCAGGTCGATGTTGTTGACCTTCCGCCCCGTGCGCTCCTCAAGCGCGCGCAGGAAGGGCGGGTTGAGGGGCGCGGAGAGGTCGTCGGCGGGCAGCGAGGCCCGCACCCACGCCTCCTCCACCCCGGCGAAGACCAGCGAGCACCCGGTCAGCGCGATGACCCCGGCGTCGCGCGCACAGGGCCGCGCCAGCACGTGGACGCGGCCGTCCGCAGGGGGGAAGACGCCGCGGGCGGCGTCGGCCAGGAAGGCGGCAAGATCCCTCATGGCCTCAAGCTACCGTGCGGATCCGGGAGTTCACCCCTGCCCCCACGCCTCGTCTCCCACGCTGTTCTCTCATGCTGTCTTGCGTGCGGCTTCCAGTTCGGCGCGCACCTCTGTCGCGTAGCGGTCCACGTACTCCTGGCCGGAGAGTTTCAGGATCGCGTTGATGATCTCGTCGGTGACGGCCCGCAGGATCACCTTCTCGTTCTCCATGCCGGCGTAGCGGGAGAAGTCCAGCGGTTCGCCGAAGCGGATCGTGACGCGCCCGAGGCGGGGGATCTTCCGTCCGGGGGGCTGGAGTTCGAAGGTGCCGACCATCGCGCAGGGGATGACCTGCACACCCGCGCGCAGCGCCATCGCCGCCACGCCGACGCGGCCCTTGTAGAGGCGTCCGTCGTGCGAGCGGGTGCCTTCGGGGTAGATCCCGAGGAGTTCGTCCCGGCCCAGCACCCCGAGCCCTTCCTCGATGGCCGCCTGGGCGGCGCCGCGGCCGCTGCGGTCCACCGGGATCTGCCCCGCGCTGCGGAAGAACGCCGCGACCAGGCGCCCCTTGAGGCCGGGGCCGGTGAAGTACTCCGCCTTGGCGAGGAAGGTGATGCGCCGCTTGAGCATCGCCGGCATCAGGAAGTGGTCGGCGAAGGACAGGTGGTTGCCCGCGACGATCGCCGCGCCGTCCGGGGGGATGTGCTCCAGCCCCTCGATGCGCGGGCGGAAGCACAGCTTCAACAGGGGCCCCAGCAGGACGTACTTGAGCAGGTAGTAGAACACGAGGCGACTCCCCAGGGCACCGGATCGATTCAGGGACGGCGTCACGGCAGGTCAACGGCACGGTCCGTAGGGCCAGTCTAGGTTCTGCAGGCTGATCCGGAAGGGGTGCCGACGGGAAAGCGCTGCGGCAGCGTCCCCCCGGAACGCTGCCGCAGACGTGGTACGGGCCGTGGCGGCCTCAGCGGATGGGCACTCCCGACAGGGTGCGCGCGATGACGAGCCGCTGGATCTCGCTGGTGCCCTCGAAGATGGTGTAGATCGCGGCGTCGCGGTGCATGCGCTCCACCGGGTACTCGCGGGTGAAGCCGTTGCCGCCCAGGATCTGCATCGCCTGCGCGGTGACCGTCTTGGCGGTCTCGCCGGCGTAGAGCTTGGACATGGAGCCCTCCGCGGCGGCGAAGGGCTTGCCGGCGGAGGCCATCCACGAGGCCCGCCACACCAGCAGCCGCGAGGCGTCGACGCGGGTGCGCATGTCGGCGAGCTGGAAGGCGACGCCCTGGTTGTCGATGATGGGGCGGCCGAACTGCACGCGGGTCTTGGCGTAGTCCAGGGCCACCTCGTAGGCGGCGCGGGCGATGCCCACGGCCTGCGCGCCCACGGCGGGGCGGGAGGCCTCGAAGGTCGCCATGGCGGCGTTCTTCACCCGCTCGCCGCTGCCGTTCGCGGCGCGCTCGCGGGCGCGGGCGAGGCGCTCGTCGAGCTTGTCCTTGCCGCCCAGCAGGCAGTTGCCCGGGATGCGCACGTTCTCCAGCACCACCTCGGCGGTGTGCGAGGCGCGGATGCCGTGCTTCTTGAACTTCTGCCCCTGGCTGAGGCCCGGGGTGTCCGGGGGGATGACGAAGGAGGCGTGGCCCTTGGAGCCCAGCTCGGGGTCGACGACGGCGACGACGACGTGCACGTTGGCGATACCGCCGTTGGTGGCCCAGGTCTTGGTGCCGTTGAGCACCCACTCGTCCTTGGCCTCGTCGTACACCGCGCGGGTACGCATGGCCGAGACGTCGGAGCCGGCGTCGGGCTCGGAGGAGCAGAAGGCGCCGAGCTTCACGTCGGAGGCGTCGCCGTACATCTGGGGGATCCAGGTGCCGATCTGCTCCTCGGTGCCGTTGGCGAGGACGCCGACGGCGGCCAGGCCGGTGCCCACGATGGACAGGGCGATGCCCGCGTCACCCCAGAACAGCTCCTCCATCGTGAGGGCGACGCCCAGTCCGGTGGGGTCGAAGTACTGCTGGGCGTAGAAGTCCAGGGAGTACAGCCCGATCTTCGCCGCCTCCTGGATCACCGGCCAGGGCGTCTCCTCGCGCTCGTCCCACTCGGCGGCGGCGGGGCGTATGACGTCTGCGGCGAAGCCGTGCAGCCAGTCCCGGACCTGCTTCTGATCCTCGTTGAGCTCGAACGTGATTTCTCCCATGACCCCTCCGCGGGCTGTTACTGGCGGTAACCCCAGTCTGTTACCCACGGGTAGGTAATGTCAACAGCCGTGCGCCACACGCCCTGGCCAGGTGTTACGTTGCCCGAGCGCGGACGGACGGGAAAAGAGGACGCCATGAGTACCCACAAGCAGAGCGAGCAGCGCCAGGAGGCCACCGAGCGGCGCCGCGCCGAACTGCTGGCAGCCGCCGACCGCGTCGTCCTGCGCGAGGGGCCCGGCGCCTCCATGAACGCCATGGCCGCCGAGGCCGGCATCACCAAACCGATCCTCTACCGCCACTTCGGCGACAAGGGCGGCCTCTACCGCGCCCTCGCCCAGCGCCACACCGACGCCCTCCTGGAGTCGCTGCGCGCCGCCCTCGACGCCCCCACCGGCCGCCGCGAACGCGTCGAGGCCACGTTGGACACCTACCTCGCCGCCATCGAGGCGCGCCCCCAGGTCTACCGCTTCCTGATGCACCCGGCGGACGAGCAGCCCGCCCCCGAGGCGGACTTCGAGATCGCCCGCCACGCCGTCCCCCTCATGCGCCGCCTGGGCGAGGAACTGGCCGAGGTCATCGCCGAACGCGTCGACCTGGGGCCCTCCGGCCACCTCCTCGCCCGCGCCTGGGGCCACGGCATCGTCGGCATGATGCACGCGGCCGGCGACTGGTGGCTGGCCGAGCAGCCCTGCCCCCGCCGCGAAGTGGTCCAGGCCGTCACCGACCTCCTGTGGGGCAAACTGGCCACCGCCCCCGACCGCCCCGGCAGCCCGGGACTGTAGGACCGGCCGGCGCACGGGGCGGGGAGGAGCGGCCTCAGCCGGTCCCCCGCAGCACCCGCCACCGGCGCACCGCCCCCAACCGGTCGCTGAACACCGTCCCGTCCAGGTGGTCGCACTCGTGCTGCAGGCACCGCGCGAAGAAACCAGACCCCTCCACCCGCACCGGCGCCCCCGATGCGTCCACCCCCTCCACCACCGCCAGGTCCCAGCGCTCCACCCCCGCCTCCCGGCCCGGCAGCGACAGGCACCCCTCCGGCCCGCGCAGGGACACGCCACCCGTCTCCACCAGCCGCGGATTGACCACGTACCCCAGATGGCGCACGTCCTCGTCGTCCGGGCAGTCGTAGACGAACACCCGCAGCCCGACGCCCACCTGGCACGCCGCCAGCCCCACACCCCGCGCCGCGTACATCGTCGCGAAGAGGTCCTCCACCAGGTCCTCCAGCGGCTCCCCGAACTCCGTCACCTCCCGCGACGCCCCGTGCAGCACCGCCGCACCGAAATACCGCACGTCCCGCACCCGTCCCCGCGCCCCGGGAATCCTGCGCCCACTCACGCGTCCACCTCGCCTTCGCTCGTACAAGCCGTCCCGATCCCCTCGTGCGGACGCAAAACCCCCGCTCCCGGACGCCGGATTCGGACCCCCCGGCACACAGTGGATAGTCTGACCACGGCGTACGGACCCAAGGAGGATTCACCACGATGACAGGCACCACAGAACCGCTGTCGCCGCGGGCCAAGCTGGCCGTCACCGCGGGCAAGGCGGCCGCGGCCGTCTCGCGTGCCGCGGGCCGGGGCAGCGGCTCGGTCATCGGCGGCCGGGTCGCGCTGAAACTCGACCCCGACCTCCTCGCCGCGCTCGCCGCCAACCTCGACGTGGTCCTGGTCTCCGCCACCAACGGCAAGACCACCACCACCCGCCTCATCGCCGAGGCCCTGCGCGCCGCCGGACCCGTCGTCTCCAACGCCCTGGGCGCCAACATGCCCGCCGGCATCACCTCCGCCCTCGCCGGCGGCTCCGACGCCCGCTACGGCGTCATCGAGGTCGACGAGAAGTACCTCGCCGGCGTCGCCCGCGACGTCGACCCCAAGGCCATCGCCCTGCTCAACCTCTCCCGCGACCAGCTCGACCGCGCCGCCGAGACGCGGATGCTCGCCGAGAAGTGGCGCGAGGGCCTGGCCGGCACCAAGGCCCTGGTCATCGCCAACTGCGACGACCCGCTGATCGCCTGGGCCGCCAGCTCCTGCCCCAACGTGGTGTGGGTCGCCGCCGGCCAGGAGTGGAAGGACGACGCCTGGTCGTGCCCCTCCTGCGGAGGCGTCCTGCAGCGCCAGGGCGAGGACTGGCGCTGCGGCGAGTGCGGCTTCGGCCGCCCCGCCCCCCAGTGGGCCCTGTCCGGCGACCACGTCCTGGACCCGCACGGCGCCGCCTGGCCCATCAAGCTCCAGCTCCCGGGCCGCGCCAACAAGTCCAACGCCGCCGTCTCCGCCGCCGTGGCCGCCGCCTTCGGCGTCCCCCCGCAGACCGGCCTGGAACGCATGTGGCAGGTCACCGCCGTCGCCGGCCGCTACGACATCGTCGCCTTCGAGGGCCGCGAACTGCGCCTGCTGCTGGCGAAGAACCCCGCCGGCTGGCTGGAGACGTTCTCCCTCATCGACCCCCCGCCCACCCCCGTCGTCCTCTCCGTCAACGCCCGCGGCGCCGACGGCACCGACACCTCCTGGCTGTGGGACGTCGACTACACCCGCCTCACCGGCCACCCGCTGCTCGTCATCGGCGACCGCAAGCTCGACCTGGCCGTACGCCTGGAGGTCGCGGGCCAGAACTTCCGCGTCTGCGAGAGCCTGGACGAGGCCGTCGCCGCCGCACCCGCCGGCCGTATCGAGGTCATCGCCAACTACACGGCGTTCCAGGACCTGCGCCGCCGCGTGGGCAACTGACCACCGGACCGGCGACAGACCCCGGCGAAAGACAGAGCGGAGACCAGCCACATGAACGACAACAGCCTGCGCCTCATCTGGGTCTACCCCGACCTGCTGAGCACCTACGGCGACCAGGGCAACGCCCTCGTCGTCGAACGCCGCGCCCGCCAGCGCGGCCTGGCCGTGGAGCGCTACGACGTACGCTCCGACCAGCCGGTGCCCACCGGCGGCGACATCTACCTCATCGGCGGCGGCGAGGACCGCCCCCAGCGCCTGGCGGCCGAGCGCCTGCGCCGCGACGGGGGCCTGGCCCGCGCCGTCGGCAACGGGGCCATCGTCTTCTCCGTCTGCGCCGGCTACCAGATCCTCGGCAACGAGTTCATCAACGACCTCGGCCAGCGCGAGGCCGGCCTGGGCCTGCTCGACGTGGTCTCCACCCGCGGCGAGGGCAGCCGCTGCGTCGGCGATGTCCTGGCCGACGTCGACCCCCAGCTCGGCCTCCCGCAGCTCACCGGCTTCGAGAACCACCAGGGCATCACCCACATCGGCCCCGGCGCACGCCCCTTCGCCACGGTCCGCACCGGCAACGGCAACGGCACCGGCGACGGCACGGAGGGCGCCTGGGCGGACAACGTCTTCGGCACCTACATGCACGGCCCCGTCCTGGCCCGCAACCCCCTCATCGCCGACCTCCTCATCCGCCTGGCGATGGACACCCCCCAGCTGCCCCCGCTCGACGACCGCTGGTACGAGGCGCTGCGCGCCGAACGCATCGCCGCGACGACCCAGCCCGCCTGACCGCACCGCGCGTACACCACGGCCAGAGCCGCCCCCGCGCCTTTCGCGCCGGTGGGCGGCTCTAGTCTTGTGGCAGCACCACGCGACAGGAGCAGCACATGGACCCCCACGGCGGACACGGCACGGAGATGAACCTGCCGCCGTTCACACTGCAGCGCGGCCTGGAGTTCACCGGCGACCCCTGGTTCCTCACCGGCTCGATCCTGGCGCTCGCGCTGTACGCCTGGGGCGTGCTGCGACTGCGCCGGCGCGGCGACAGCTGGCCGGTCGGCCGCACGGTCGCGTTCACCGCGGGCGTGGCGACGATCGCCCTGGTGACGTGCACCGCGCTCAACGAGTACGGCATGGTCATGTTCAGCGTGCACATGACGCAGCACATGGTCATCAGCATGCTCGCGCCGATCCTGCTCCTCATGGGCGCCCCCGTCACCCTGCTGCTGCGCGCCCTGCCCGCCACCGCGCGCGCCGGCGGCACCAGCCCGCGCGCACTGCTCGTACGGCTGCTGCACAGCCGCTACCTGCGCGTGATCACCCACCCCGCCTTCACGATTCCGCTGTTCATCGCCAGCCTGTACGCCCTGTACTTCACGTCCGTCTTCGACACCCTGATGGGCTCGCGGATCGGGCACCTGGGGATGATGGTCCACTTCCTGGCCGTCGGCCTGGTGTTCTTCTGGCCGATCATGGGTGTGGACCCGGGCCCCAACCGGCCCAGCCACCTGATGCGGATGCTGATCCTCTTCGCCGGGATGCCCTTCCACGCCTTCTTCGGCATCGCGCTGATGATGGCGAGCGAGGCCATGGTCACCACCTACGCCCACCCCGCGGCGTCCCTGGGCATCGACGCGCTCACCGACCAGCAGGCGGCCGGCGGCATCGCCTGGGCGTTCAGCGAGATCCCCTCGGTGCTGGTCCTGGTGGCGCTGATGTACCAGTGGTACACCTCCGAGGAGCGCCAGGCCCGCCGCGGCGACCGCGCCGCGGACCGCAACGGCGACGAGGAACTGGCCGCGTACAACGCCTACCTCTCCTCGCTGCAGGCCCGCAACTAGGGCCTGATCCGCGGCGGCGGCCGGCCTGCGGCCTCCCGCCTGGCGTGCTGCGCTACCGCCCGAGTTCGTAGTCGAACCAGATCCGGTGCGTGCCGTCCGCGTCGACCCTTATGCCGCCGGCTCCGGTGATCCCGGCCAGGTCGCCCGTTGCGCTGCCCGCAGCGATGACGAAGAACTCGTCCCCACGGCCGCCATCGCCCCGGGTGGTCGCGGCGTGAGCGAAGTTGAAGGAGCCCGCCCGGCCGTGGAGCGTCCCTTCGAAGGACTCCATGGCGACGTAGACGCCCGTGGCGGTGGACTGGTCGAACGCGGCGGTGAACAAGGTGGCCGACCGCCCGGCCACCTCGCCTTCGTACGTCTTCCCCATCGTGGACACCCCCACGGGCATCGCGGTCTCGATCGGCGGGCTGGGCACCGGGGCGGGCGTGAAGTCGGCAACTGTGAACGTTCCTGAGGCTCGCATCCCCGGAGCCTATTGCGTACCACCGACATCGACGCCCAGTGGCGTCATGATCCGCCGGACGGGCCCTGGCGCGTCCGCGCCCGCGGGGGGACGATGGGCCCACCGCCGCGCGCCCGCCGGAGTCCTCCGTGCGGGGCGGCGTCAGGAGGCCGCGATGCCAGAGATGCCAGGATCGGCCCGAGCCATGGCTGTGTGCGTCATGGTCTCGCTTGTCGCGGTCACCGCCTACACGGTGGCGCTGGGCGGCAGCGGCTGGCTGTGGTTCGGCTGGGTCGTGCTGACCCTGTGCGCCGTCGGCGTCATGGTGACGTCGAAGTCCTGAGACGGGCGCGCGGGCCGGGTCTCACAGCGAGATGCCGCCCAGGAGTTGGGCGAGGGACTCCCCGCCGGCATGGATGCCCGGCGCGATCGCCGTGCCGGCCAGGTAGAAGCCGAAGAGCGCGCAGATGAGTGCGTGGCTGAACTTCAGGCCGTCCTTGCGGAAGAAGAGGAAGACCACGATTCCCAGGAGCAGGACACCGGAGACTGACAGGATCACAGGACACTCCAGAACACTTGGTATAGCCCCGCACCATCGTCAAGCCCGGCTGCGCCGCCCGCACCTTCGCTACGGCGAACGGGTGACGCGGCGGCTGCCCGGGGAGCGCCGTCACAGGGCGGGTGCGGCGGCCTCCGCGGGCGGTGGGAGCAGTGCCAGTACGGCCTCGCGGGCGTGGGTGGCGGTGTCGTCGCGGTCGGGGTTGGGGGTGCTGGGGACCTGCAGGCGCAGGACCGGGCCGTCGCCCAGGCGGGCGTAGCCGCGGCCGGGGGGCAGGTGGTCGGGGGGTGTGGTGTTGGGCGGTGCGCCCAGTACGGCCCGTACCTGCTCGGGGCCGGCGGTTCCCAGCATGACGCGGGTGCGGGTGTGTCCGGTGACCGCGTCGTTCAGTGCGGCGGCGGTGTCGAAGTGCTCGGCGACGACCACGGTGACCACGGCCGCGCGCCCGTACTGCAGTGGCAGCCGCAGCAGTGACTGCGGGTCGTCGTGCCCCTCCAGTGCGGCGATCTGGCTCAGGACGGTGGGCCGGTCCACGAACAGCCACAGGGGCCGGTGCCCCTGTCCGCCGGCTGCCAGGCGCCGCTGGGTCTCGCGGGCCACCCGCTCCAGTACGTCCACGGCGCCGGTGAGGCGGCTCTCGACGTGCAGGACGCCGCTGCGGCCGCGCAGGAAGGCGTACTCGCCGGTGCCGGCGGAGTCGATGACGGCGATCTGGGCGTGGGGGAGGCACTGCAGGGCCAGGGAGCGCAGCAGGCTGCTGGTGCCGCTGCCGGGATGGCCGACGGCCAGGAGGTGGGGGAGCGTGGTGTTGGGTCCGGTGCGCCACAGGACGGGGGGGAGGTCGCGCTGGGCGCCGTCGACGGTGACGGGGATGGTGCGCGAGACGCTGAGTGCGTCGGTGAAGCCCAGCACCCGTTCGCCGGGGGCCGCGACGAAGCGCTGGGCGACGAGGTCGGTGGGCAGTGCGGGCATGGCCCGTACGGTGAGCTGGTTGCCTGCCTCGTCCCAGTCGAAGAGGTACTCGCGGCCCCGGCCGGCCTTGGCCTGCAGCAGCCGCTCCACCCGGGCGCGCATCTCGGGTTCGCCGTCGGGGAAGTAGGCGGGGTAGCGGATGGTCAGGCGTTCGAGGCGGCCGTCGCTGCCGTGTGCGTAGTCGGTGAGGACGTCCTCGTGGTCGCCGCCGTGGGTGTACATGGGCTCGGGGTCGTCGGGGACGGAGAAGAGCGGGACGAGGGCGGTGTAGAGGAGGGTGAGGCGCTCGTCGCCGGCCTCCTCCTGGGCGGCCTCCTCCTCGCCGCCCTCCCTCTCGCGGCCCAGCCACCAGGCGGTGGCGGTCAGCAGGGCCAGGGCGATGGGGATCCCGTACGGCAGGAGGTAGAGCAGCAGGCCGGCGCCGGCGGTGAGGAGTGCGAGGGGTCCGCGTTTGTCCTGGGGGGTCGCGGCGAAGCGGGTGCGCGCGGCTGCCAGCAGGTGGCCCAGGCCGCGGCCGACGGCCCGGAACGGGCGGACGAGGTCGGTCGCCGCCGCGCCCGCGATCTGGGCGGCGTCGCGTCCGCGGCTGAGGGCGGCCGTGCCGGCCGACAGCAGCCGGGGGATTTCTCGCCGGGTCATGCGCTGCCCCTTTCGTGCTTAGAGGTTGATCCCGCCGAGGAGGTTCGCCAGTCCGTCGCCGCCGGCCCGGATGCTGGGTCCGATGGCGGATCCGGCGAGGTAGAAGCCGAAAAGGGCGCAGACGACGGCGTGTACGGGTTTCAGGCCGTCCTTGCGGAAGAACAGGAACACGATGACACCCAACAGCAGCACGCCGGAAACAGAAAGGACCACTGGAAACTCCCGTGTGGACGAGGGTTGCACGAAAGGGAATTCAAGATTCGCACCACCGCCCGCCAGGACCCAAGACGGAAAAGGAAGATCAACTGATAATTCACCCGCGCGGTCGAACGGGGTGCGCGGTCCCTGGTCAGGGCGGTGGCGCTCCGTCGGCGTGCTGCCGGACCGGGTCCTACTGCGGGAGGGCTCGGAAGACGCGGACGTAGTCGGCGTTGAAGGTGATCTGCGCGTCGGTGGGCACGGGATGGTACGTGCCGTCGGCGAGGGAGAGGTTGAGGATCGGGTGGGCCTTCCAGGTGTCCGGGACGCCCTTCCCGTCGGAGTGGACCTTCTGGCCGTTGACGTACCAGTCGACGGACTCGCTGCGGTAGTGGGTGCCCACGGTGATCCAGCGGCCGGGGTTGATGACCAGGTGGTTGCTGTAGTAGTAGACGGAGTGGCGCACGTGGTTGGTGAACTCGAGGTCGTCCACGCTGTCGGGGTGGTACTCGAAGGTGTCGATCTCGTTGTTGCCGATCGCGCTGCCGCCGCGGAAGCCGGGCGCGTCGACGCTCCAGGTCCACAGTGCGGGCCAGGCGCCCATCTGGGTGGGGAGTTGGACGCGGGTCTCGATGTAGTCGTCGACCTGGACCTTGAAGTTCTCGTTGGTGTGCTCGGTGCTGAGCAGTCCGGTGTCCCAGGCCTGGGTGCCGTCCTCCAGGGAGTGGTCGGAGGGGCTGGCGGTGAAGGTGGCCATCCCGTCGTGGACGCTGACGGCGTCGCGGGTGACCCAGTCGGTCATGTACCAGTCGTTGTGGTCCCAGTACTTGTAGGCGCTGGTCCCCGTTCCGTTCCAGCGCTCACCCCACTGGATCGGTTCGTCGAACTCCTCGGCGAAGATCAGCTGCCGGCCCTGGACGGGGGGTGCGAGGCGCGTGGGTGCGGCGGGGGACCGCTTGCGGTCGCGTTCCCCGGCGGTCGCTTCCTGCGCGGTGCCGGAGGTGGCGAGCGCGAGCACGGCGGCGACGGCTGCGGCCAGGCGTTTGCGGGGGGTGGGGATGGAATGCATCGGTTCCTCTCCGTGCCACCCGCGGGCCCGGGGCGGGCGGCTGTGTCGACATGGAGGCAAGATAATCACATTAGATTACATATCGGGCATTTATTGACAATCGCCCTCGTGGTCGTGTCGCCCGTGCCGTCCCCGCGCCCCGCACGGCGCGCCGGGGTCCCCGCCGGGATCGAACGCGGCGGGCGGGGGCGAGGTGCGGCGGCGGATGGTAGCAGGAGGCCGGGCGCCGGGTGGGTAACAGCGGCGTGCGCTATGCCTGATGGACTGTTGCCGATACGGTGAGACGTCCCTCTTGCAGGGCCCGTCGCGAGGCGCTGACCTGGTCTGTGGATCCTCCCAAGGCCCGACCCGGTGTCAGCGCCTCCGGCGTTCCGCCCTCAACGCACCTGCGGGGCGGGCGGGTTGAAGGCGGCTCCGTCAGGGAGCCGCGCCCCACTCCATCCCCGCGCGCGGGGTGGGACCCGGCGAGGTGGACCCGGCGGCCGGCGCCGGGGCCTGCGTCGTGCGGGCGCCGGGAGCCTTGCGGGGGCCGCTACTCGGGGTGGTGGAAGACCAGGCCCTGGTGGTCCAGCGAGGAGACGGGCAGCGCCCGCGACCCGTACAGGAAGGTGGCCTCCACCAGCTGCTCGACCTTCCCGGCCGGCACCGCCAGCAGCGACCACCCCACGAACGGCAGTTGCACCTCGGGGCCCAGCCCTCCGTGGGAGAGCTTGCGGTGGAACCACCCCAGCGACCAGCGGGTGTCCGCGGCGAACGCCAGGGTGACCGCCCCGCGCGGCATGTCCCGCGAGGCGGGGACGGCGACGACGTCCACGATCCGCTGCGCCAACTCCGGGTCGCGTCTGCGGATCTCCCCCGCCAGGTCGGTGAGCACGGTGTCCACCGAGTCCCGCCGCGCCAACCGGGCCTGGAGGCGGGTGGTGAGCGCGACCTGGTGCGAGAGGGTCGCCCCGGTCTGCTTCAGAAGGGCGTTCTTCCAGCGCAGTTCCTCCATGTGCTGCAGGGTGCTGCGCTTCCAGGACGCCTCGCGCGCGCGGTGGGCGCTCTCGCGGTCCCACAGCAGTGCCAGGAGTTGATCGGTCTGCTCTTCCCGGCTCGGCGACTGCTCCATGATCGAGTCGATCCGCGAGCGCCAGTGCGCGTAAACGGGGGGTTCTTCGGGTTCTTTGTCTACCGCGTGCAAAGCGATGTCTGCCATCTGTGGACCTCCCAAGGTCTGAGGCGCACCATATACCCGCGCGTGTCACGTGGTGCACCATTCGACACATGAATGCCCTTGCGATCATGGGGAGTTGGACAGAAGGCGATCCGCCGTACAAAGGAAATGCGCCGGGAAATCCATCCGGATTGTTCCGCGCGACACATTCGAACGTGTGGTGTGCGGGAATGCCCCGCGTTCGCGTTCGCCTTGCGCATGCGAACGTCCGCTGTGCGTTGAGGGCGTCCTACAGCCAGTCGCGGCGCTTGAAGATCAGGTACAGGCCGCCGCAGACCACCGCCATCAGGGCGATCGCGAAGGGGTAGCCCAGGGTCCAGTGCAGCTCGGGCATGTGGTCGAAGTTCATGCCGTACACGGTGCCGATGAGGGTGGGCGCGAAGAGGATGGCGGCCCAGCTGGAGATCTTCTTGATCTCGTTGTTCTGCGCGTGGCCCGCCTCGGCGAGCATCTTCATCTCCTCGTTCTGCGCCTGGGAGACCAGGGTGGCGTTGACGGTGAGGATGTCGCCCAGCATCTGCCGGAAGCCGCCCACGCGCTCGGCCGCGGTGGTCGCGTGGTCCGCCACGTCGCGCAGATAGCGCTGGAGCTCCTCGTCGGTGCCGTACTTCTCGAAACCCCGCTGCAGATCGCGGATGATCCCCAGCAGGGGGCGGGTGGCCCGCTGGAACTCCACGACCTCCCGCGACAGCTCGTAGATACGGCGCGAGACCTTCGGATCCCCGCCGAAGACCTCCGTCTCGATCTCGTCGATGTCGTGCTGGAGGCCGGCGACGACCGGCGCGTAGCCGTCGACGACCGCGTCGAGGATCGCGTAGAGCACCGCCTCCGGCCCCTGGGCGAGCAGCTCCGGATCGTCCTCCACCCGCTTGCGTACGGCCGCGAGGTCGGGCGCCTGGCTGTGGCGGACGGTCAGGACGAAGTCCGGGCCGATGACGATGTGGATCTCGCCGAAGTCGACCTCCTCGGCCTCGTCCAGGTAGCGGGCCGAGCGCAGCACCACGAAGAGGGTGTTGCCGTAGCGCTCCAGCTTGGGCCGCTGGTGGGCGACGATCGCGTCCTCCACCGCCAGCTCGTGCAGCCCGAACTGCTCGGCCGCCTCCCACAGCTGCGCGGGGGAGGGCCGGTACAGGCCGATCCAGGCCATCGTGCCGGGCTGGGGGAGCTGCTCGTAGATCTCCGACAGGGAGGAGGGGGTCTCGATGCGCCGCCCGTCGCGGTAGAGCGCCGCGTCGACCACACTGCGCTCCAGCGGCACGGGGGGCGGGCCGTGGTGCTCGGCGCGCGGGTCCATCGAGTGCTCGGGGGCGGGGTCGGAGCCGCCGGTGTGTCCGGTCGGGCGCATGGGCCACTTGCTCGCACGTGAGGATCGTGCTCGCCAGTCCGGCATGGCCCAACCTCCGAGTGGGGAGTCCGCGCGGGCGACGCACCCGCCCGTACCAGCCTATTTAGGAAGGTTTCCCCGCGCGATCGGAGCGTGGGGCGGGGAGGGAGAGCCGGTCGCTCGCGCCCGGCATAGGTTGGCGCCATGAGCAATCTCGACCAGCGTCCCGCCGCGGCCGCGTGCGGCGGCCTCACCGAGGTGTCGGCCCGTCCCGTACGGGAGTTGCTGACCGGCCGCGAGGTGGCCCTCGGCGAGGGCACCGTCGTGCGCCGGCTGCTGCCCGGCCTCGGGCGGCGGATGGTGGGTGCCTGGTGCTTCGTCGACCACTACGGGCCCGACGACATCGCCGAGGAGCCCGGGATGCAGGTCCCGCCGCACCCCCACATGGGCCTGCAGACGGTGAGCTGGCTGCACGAGGGCGAGGTGCTGCACCGCGACAGCCTGGGCAGCCTGCAGACCGTACGGCCCCGGGAGCTGGGCCTGATGACCTCCGGGCGGGCGATCTCCCACTCGGAGGAGTCGCCCCGCGAGCACGCGCGGCTGCTGCACGGAGCCCAGCTGTGGGTGGCGCTGCCCGGCTCCCACCGGCACGTGGAGCCGTCGTTCGAACACCACAGCGAGCTGCCCGCGGTGAGCGGGGGCGGCGGGCTGCGGGCCACGGTGATCCTCGGTGAGGTGGACGGCGCGGTGTCGCCGGGGACGGCGTACACGCCGCTGGTCGGCGCCGACCTCACGCTCGCCGCCGGGACGGGCGCCCGGCTGCCGGTGCGGCCGGACTACGAGTACGCGGTGCTGACCATGTCCGGCGAGGCGGAGGTGGACGGCCTGCGCCTGGCCCCCGGCTCGATGCTCTACCTGGGCTGCGGCCGCACGGAACTACCGCTGCGGGCGGACGTCGACAGCGGCCTGATGCTGCTGGGCGGCGTGCCGTTCGAGGAGGAGATCGTGATGTGGTGGAACTTCGTCGGCCGCACCCACGAGGAGATCGCGCAGGCCCGCGAGGACTGGGCGGCCGGGGGCCGCTTCGGTGAGGTCCACGGCTACGACGGCGCCCGGCTCGGCGCGCCGCCGCTGCCGTCGGGGAGGCTCCGTCCCCGGGGGCGTACGCGCTGAGGGGTCCTCTGCGGCCCGTCGCGGGGACATGCCGAAGGGGCGGTACGAGGACCTCGTACCGCCCCTTGGGCTTCGCCGCCGGATCGGCTACTTCACCGATCCGGCCATCACGCCCTGGACGAAGTGGCGCTGGAAGGCGAAGAACACCACCACCGGCACCACCAGCGACAGGAACGCCCCCGGCGCCAGTACGTCGATGTTGCTGCCGAACTGCCGTACCTGGGACTGCAGTTCCACGGTCAGCGGCTGGGAGGAGCCGTCGGCGAAGAGCAGTGCCACCAGCATGTCGTTCCACACCCACAGGAACTGGAAGATGGCGAGGCTGGCGATCGCGGGCCGGCCCACGGGCAGCACGAGGCGGGTGAAGATGCGCCACTCGCCGCCGCCGTCCATCCGGGCGGCCTCCAGCATCTCCCTGGGTATCTCCGCGAAGTAGTTGCGCAGCAGGAACACCGCGAACGGCAGCCCGTACGCCACATGGAAGAGCACCACGCCCGGGATGGTCCCGAACAGCCCCAGCTGGCCGAAGAGTTTCGCCACCGGCAGCAGGCCGATCTGCACCGGCACCACCAGCAGCGCCACGACCACCAGGAAGAGCGGCTCGCGGCCGGGGAAGTCCAGCCACGCGAAGGCGTACCCGGCCAGCGCCGCGATGACCACCACCAGCGCCGTCGCCGGCACCGAGATGAGCACCGTGTTCCAGAACGCCCGCACCATGCCGGAGTTCTCCAGCAGCGCCGAGTAGTTGTCGAAGGACAGCTGCCCGGGCGCGGCCAGCGCCGTCCACCAGCCGCCCGTGGCGCTGTCCTGCGCGGAGCGCATCGACGACACGAACAGCCCGGCCAGCGGGGTGAGCCAGACCAGGCCCACCACCGCGAGGAACGCCTGCACCAGGGAACTGCCCAGGGCGCGCCGCGTCCTGTGCATCACCGCGCTCATCGCTGACTCCCTCGGAAGCGGCGGACGTTGAAGACCATCGCGGGGACCACCAGCAGCAGGAGCAGGACGCCCAGCGCGCTGCCGAGTCCCTGGTTGTTGCCGCCGCCGAAGGACACCAGCCACATCTGGGTCGCCAGCACGGAGGCGTTCTCCTGTACGGGTCCGGGCGCGATGATGTAAACAAGGTCGAAGACCTTCATCACGTTGATCACCAGGGTGACGAAGACGACCGTCAGCACCGGCGCCAGCAGCGGCACCGTGATGCGCCGGAAGACCTGCCACTCGTCGGCGCCGTCCATCCGCGCCGCCTCCAGCACGTCGCGCGGCAGGGTGGACAGGCCCGCGCCGATCAGGACCATCGCGAAGCCGGTCCAGATCCACAGGTACGCCCCGATGATCGCCGGGGTGACCAGGGCCTGCCCGAGCCAGGCGACGCCCTGGCAGGGGGGTGCGAAGTTCGACGCGGGCAGCCGCACGGTGTACGGGCCGGAGTCCAGGCCGGTGAAGTGGAAGGAGCCGTCGGCGGCGGTGCTCGTACCGGCGACCGCCTTCCCGTCGCGCACCGCCTCGACCTCCATGCCGGGCAGTCCGCGCTCGCGGGGGTCGACCACGCCCGGCTTCCCGCCCCCGCCGGGGACGAAGTCCAGGTAGGCCACACCGCGCAGCTCGCCGGGCCCGCTGCTGCCCGCGGTGGCCGCGCGGGCGGGGGAGCTGCCGGCGGGGAGGTCCTTGGGGAGGATGCCGACCAGGGGCAGCGTCGCGAAGCCGCCGGCCGGCACGCTCGCGGACGTGCGGTAGGAGCCGTCCTGGTCCCGTACCAGCAGCCCGCTGCCCTCGCGGCCGCGCGCGGTGGGGTAGGTGGAGGCGCCCTTTATGGCGTCGTGGACGGAGACCACGGCCGCGTTGAGGACGCCCTTGTCGGGGCTCTGGTCGTAGGCGAGGCGGAAGACGATCCCCGCGGCCAGGAACGACACCGCCATCGGCAGGAACATCAGCAGCTTGAACGCGGTGGCCCAGCGGATGCGCTCCACCAGCACGGCCAGGATCAGCCCCAGGCCGGTCAGCAGCGCGGGCGCGACGACCACCCACAGGGTGGTGTTGCGGATCGCCGTCAGTGTCGCCGGATCGCGGAACATCTCCGCGTAGTTGCCCCCGCCGACGAACCGGGTGCCGGAGGCGTCGAAGAGGCTGCGCCCGACGGAGAACAGCACCGGGTAGACGACGAGCGCCCCGAGCAGGGCGAGCGCGGGCAGGACGAAGAGCAGGGCGGCGAGGCGTCCGCGCCGCCGGGCGCGGCGCCGCAGCGCCGCGCCCGGGGTGGCAGACGCACCCCCCGCCGGGGGTGCGAGCACGGTGGCCGTCATGGCAGGTCAGCCCTTGTACGCCTTGGTGGCGGCTGCTTCGAGCTCGGCCGCGGTGGCCTTGGGGTCGGCGGGGTCGCGCAGGAAGTCCTGGAGGATCTTCCACTCGCCGGCGCCCTTGGTGCCGCCGAACGCGGCGGGGGCCTGGTCGGACATGTCGAAGCGCACGGAGTCGGAGTCGCCGGCGGCGATGAGGGACGCGGCGGTGGCGCGGGTGACGTCGTCGCCGTAGGAGGCCGGGGCGACCTTCTTGTTGGGGGAGAGGAAGCCGCCGGCCTTGGCCCACACGGCCGCAGCCTCGGGGGTGGCGAGGAACTCCAGGAGCTTCATGCCGGCCTCGGCGTTCTTGCCGGCCTTGACCACGACGGCCGCGTCACCGCCGCTGACCACCGGGGCGGAGCCGCCGTTGACGGCGGGGAAGGGGAAGAACTTCGCGTCCTTGCCGATGGTCTTGCCGAACTGGTCGTGGGCCACGCCGGCGACGAAGTCGCCCTCGTAGACCATGCCGGCCTTGGGCTCGGGGCCGAAGACCTTCTCCACCGAGCCGGGGAAGTCGGTGCTGAGGGCCTCCTGCGCGCCGCCCGCGACGAGCTGCTTGTCCTTGAACAGCTCGCCCAGGGTGGTGAGCGCCTTGACGACGCTGGCGTCGGTCCACTTGAGCTTGTGGGCGGCGAGGGCGTCGTACTTCTCGGGGCCGGCCTGGGAGAGGTAGACGTTCTCGAACCAGTCGGTGAGGGTCCAGCCGTCCTGACCGGCGACGGAGAAGGCGGCCAGACCCGAGTCGGAGACCGTCCGGCCGGCCTTCAGCATGTCCTCGTACGTCTTCGGCGCCTCGACCCCGGCCTGGGCCAGGGCGTCGGGGCTGTACCAGACGGTCGACTTGTGGGCGGCCTTGAAGTACAGGCCGTAGAGCGTGCCGTCGACGCTGCCGTAGTTCTTCCACACCGGCGCGAAGCCGTCGTCGACGCTCTGCTCGGCGGTCGTGGACAGCGGCGTGAGCCAGCCCTCGGCGGCGAACTGCTGCAGCACGCCGAGCTGCGGGACCATCACGACGTCGGGGGCGTTGCCGCCCTCGATCTTGCTGCCGACGAAGGTGGAGACGTTGTCGCCGGTGGAGGTGAACTGCGTCTTGGCGCCGGTCTTCGCGGTGAAGGCGTCGAGGACCTTCTGGAAGTTCTTCTGCTCGGTGCCCGACCAGACGCCGGCCACGGTGACGCTCTGGCCGCTGAGGGCCTTGTCGCCGCCGTTGTCGCCGCCGCCCGCGGTGACCGGGTCGCCGGAGCAGGCGCTCGCGCCGAGGGCCACGGCCAGAGCCGTGCAGCCGGCGATCAGGGTGCTGCGTCGTCGCATCATCGGTGATGTCCCTTCGAGGGTGGGGTGCCGGGGCGGCATGGGGGGACCGCCCCGGCGGCTGAGGGGTCCGGCGCGGTTACCGGCCGGGGTCGTCGCTGATCCACCACGCGGCCGTGGAGCCGGGGAGGATCTTGTCGGGGCAGGGGCCGCTGGACAGCAGGGGCGTACCGCCGACGGGTGCGGGGGCGGGAGCGGTGGTGAAGTTGACGGCGCAGACCAGTCCGTCGCCGCGGACGAAGGCCAGGACGCCCGGTTCGGTCTCCAGCCAGCGCAGCGTGCCCTCGCCCAACTGGGGGAGGGAGGAGCGCAGTTGGAGTCCGTCGCGGTAGAGGTGCCAGAAGGACCGGGTGTCGGCCAGGGCCCGCTCGGTGACGTACTCGGCGAACCACTCGGGCTGCGGCAGCCACGGCCTGGCGCCTGCGTCGCCGGCGGTGAAGCCGAACGGGGAGGCCTGGCCCGACCACGGCAGCGGGACGCGGCAGCCGTCGCGGACGTGGGTGCGGCTGCCGGTGCGGTGGAAGATCGGGTCGGTGAGCACGTCGTCGGGCAGGTCGACGACCTCGGGCAGCCCCAGCTCCTCGCCCTGGTAGACGTACGCGGCGCCGGGCAGCGCCAGCATCAGCAGCGCGGCGGCGCGGGCGCGGGCCGCGCCCAGTCCGCTGCCCTCGGGGGTGGGCTCGCCGTAGCGGGTGACGGTGCGGACCTGGTCGTGGTTGTTGAGCACCCAGGTGAGGGTCGAGCCCGTACCGGCGATGTCGTCCATCGCCTCGGAGACGACCTTGCGGAAGGCGTCGGCGTCCCAGGGGGTGCGCAGCAGGTCGAAGAAGAACGCCTGGTGGAGTTCGTCGGGGCGTACGTACTGCGCGTGCTCGCGGGCGGTGGGTACGGAGACCTCGCCGACCAGCAGGCGCTCGCGGCCGTCGCGGGCGGTGTACTCCTCGCACACCGCCCGCCAGTGCCGCCACACGTCGTGGACCTCGGGCTGGTTCCAGGCCAGGGGGTTGACCGAGTCGCGGGTGCGGTAGTCGGCCTGGGGGTCGGGGGAGTCGGGCAGCTCGGGGTGCTTGTACAGGCCGGCGGCGACGTCGATGCGGAAGCCGTCCACGCCGCGGTCCAGCCAGAAGCGCAGGGCGTGGTCGAAGTGGTCCGCGATCTCGGGGTTGCGCCAGTTCCAGTCGGGCTGCTCGGGCGTGAACATGTGCAGGTACCACTGGCCGGGGCGCCCGTCGGCCTCGGTGACCCGGCTCCAGGCCGGACCGCCGAACATGGCGTGCCAGTTGTTGGGCGGCTCGGCGCCGTCGGGGCCGCGCCCCTCGGCGAAGTGGAAGCGCGCGCGGGCCGCGGAGCCCGGCCCGGCGGCCAGCGCCTCGCGAAACCACGCGTGCTCGCTGGAGCAGTGGTTGGGGACGATGTCCAGGAGCACCCTGACCCCGAGGCGGCGGGCGTCGGCCATCAGGCGGTCGAACTCGGCGAGGTCGCCGAAGAGCGGGTCGACACCGCAGTAGTCGGCCACGTCGTAGCCGTGGTCGTGCTGGGGGGAGGGGAAGAACGGGCTCAGCCAGATGCCGTCGACGCCGAGCTTCCTCAGGTACGGCAGTCCGGTGCGGACGCCGGCGAGGTCACCGACACCGTCGCCGGTGCTGTCCAGGAAGCTGCGGACGTACACCTGGTAGATCACTGCGTCGCGCCACCAGCGACGGGTGTCTTTGTGCTGGGAACTCACCCATGGGCCTGTCTGTGCGTGCGGCGCGGCCCACGGGGGGCCGACGGAAGATGCATGCATGTTAAGTAGGTGTGTCGCGGAGATGTCAACGAACGATCGGCAACGGCCGAGAAGGCATGCCGAGATGTCAGGATTTACCACGCCGGTGAGGTGGTAGATGAGATACAGGCGTTACCTAACAGGTAACTACCGGCTGGGAGGGATCAACCCCGCCGCGAGACAGCCGCGAGCTCCCGCGCCAGCCGCCGCACCGCACTGGCCGGCGACTCGCGCCCGCCGAGCACGTCGTGCACGACCGCCTGCACCACCAGGCTCACCTGGTCGTAGCGCGGACTCCTGGGACGCGGCGCCGCCGACAGCACACTCGCCCGCAGCGTCGGCAGGTACGGGAACGCGCGCACCAGCGCCGGATCGTCGTAGAGCGAGGCGCGCACCGGGGGCAGCGCCCCCCGCGTGAGGACCTGGCGCTGGACACCCGCACTGGTGAGGTACGCGATCAGCCGCGCGGCGGAGTCGCCGTGGCGGGCATGGGAGGCCACCGCCAGGTTCGAACCGCCCAGCACGCTCGTCCCCGGCCCGCCCGGCCCCGGCAGCGGCACCGCCCCCACCTTGCCGGCGACCTTCGAGCCGGGGGCGGAGGCCAGCACGTACGCGTAGGGCCAGTTGCGCAGGAACAGCAGCCGGCCCTCGCTGAAGGCCCGCTCCGACTCCTGCTCCTTGTACGCCAGCGCCCGCCGGGGGATCCACCCCTGGCGCACACCGCGCGCCAGGAACTCCAGGCCCTCCCGCGAGGCCGCCGAGTCCACCGTGACGCGGGCACCCTCGTCGCCCAGGATGCTGCCGCCCGCCGAGTACACCGCCTCGGCGGCGTTGACCGTCAGCCCCTCGTAGGGCAGGAACTGCCCCGCGTAGCCGTCCAGCCCGTAGCGCGGCGCGATACCGCGCGCCTGGCGCTCCAGCTGCGCCCAGGTACGCGGCGGCGCCACACCCTCCGCCGCCAGCACGTCCTTGCGGTACAGCAGCAGCCCGGCGTTGGTGACGTACGGCACCGCGTACAGCCGCCCGTCGTACGTGGCCGTGTCCACCACCGGCGGCAGGAAGCTCCCCAGCGCGAAACGCCCGCGCGGCAGCGGACGCACCCAGCCCGCGGCCGCGAACTGCGAGGTCCAGTTGACGTCGATGTTCAGGACGTCGAAGCGCCCGCGCCCGCGCAGATCCGTGGCCATCTGCGCACGGGCCTCGTCGGCGGAGTCCGGCAGCTCGACCAGCGTGACCCGCTCACCGGGATGGGTGCGGTTCCAGCCCTCCAGCAGCGGACGCAGATAACCGGTGAGGTCCCCGGCCGTCGCCAGCGTCAACGGCCCCCGGCCCCCGCCGCGCTCGTCGGCGCGCGCACCCGAGGCCACACACCCCGCCATGACCAGGGAGAAGACCAGGAGGCCCCGCACGGCGGCACGTATCCACCGCATAGGATCCTCCCAGCACAACCGGCACCGGGCGCCGTTGCCCGCAGTCAGAAGCCATGTATACCTGTTAGGTATGCGCGCATACTAGGGCGTGGAGCACATCCCGAGGACAGGAGGACCGCACCCGTGCGTCTGGCCCTCCTGGCACTCCTCGCCCGCGGCGCCGCCCACGGCTACGAGCTGAAACAGGAGCTTGAGCAACTCCTGGGCTCCGCGTACCCTCAGCCCAACGTCGGCCAGATCTACGTCACCCTGGGCCGCCTCGAGAAGTCGGCCCTGATCGAGGGCGAGGAGATCGAGCAGAGCGACCGGCCCAACAAGAAGATCTACCGCCTCACCGACGCCGGCCGCGAAGCGCTGCACGCCTGGTACGAGGACGTGGCGGACGAACCGCGGGTGCGCGACGAGTTCTTCATGAAGCTCGCCCTCGCCTCCCGCACCGGCCTCGCCGACCACATCAACCTCATCAACAAGCAGCGGCGCCAGTACCTCACCACCATGCGCAACCTGTCGAAACTGGCCGCCGCCGAAACCCCCGACAACCGCATCGCCCACCTCCTCATCGAAGGCGCCGTCCTGCACCTGCAGGCCGACCTCGACTGGCTGGAGCGCTGCCAGGAGGTACTGGAATGACCCCCGCCTCCCCCCACCGCATACCCCCCGCCCCCCTGCTGCGCGCCCAGGGCCTGGTCAAGACCCACCACGGCGCCGGCGCCCCCGCCCACGCCGTACGCGGCGTCGACCTGACCGTCCACCGCGGCGAGTTCGTCGCCGTCACCGGACCCTCCGGCGCCGGCAAGTCCACCCTGCTGCACCTCCTGGGCGGCCTCCAGCGCCCCGACAGCGGCAGCCTGTGGCTCGACGGCGCCCCCACCGACGCCTACACCGAGGCCCGCTGGGCCGTGGCACGCCGCAAGCACATCGGCATCGTCTTCCAGTTCTTCAACCTCGTCTCCAACCTGTCGGTCGCCGACAACGTCGAACTGCCCGCCCTCCTCGCCGGCACCACCCCCAAACGCGCCCGCGCGGAGCGCGAAGCCCTCCTGGCGGAACTGGGCCTGGCGGGCAAGGAGCGCAGCATGCCCGGCGAACTCTCCGGCGGCGAGCAGCAGCGCGTCGCCCTGGCCCGCGCCCTGGTCAACCACCCCCCGCTGCTCCTCGCCGACGAGCCCGCCGGCAGCCTCGACAGCAAGGGCACCCGCGAGGTCATGCGGCTGCTGACCGGCTTCCACCAGCGCGGGCAGACCATCGTGCTGGTCACCCACGACGCCCGGCTGGCCAGCGCCGCCGACCGCGTGATCAGCTTCTTCGACGGCCGCATCGCCGACGACGCCGAACTGACCGGCGCACCCGCACGCCACGCCGGCATCTCGGCCGTACTGGAACTGAAGGGCTGAAGCATCGTGCACCACCGGCCCGCCACCACCGCCGCCTTTCGGCCCAGGAGCTGAGAGGGATGCGGGCAACCCTGCGCTGGGCGCACTCCGACCTGCGGACCCACCGCGGCGAAGCACTCTTCATGGTCTTGGCCACTGCCGGCATCGTCGTCTCACTGCTACTGGCCACCGCACTGTTCGGCTACGCCGTCAACCCCTGGCAGCGCACCTTCACCCAGGCCCGCGGCGCCCACATCTGGATCCACACCGCACCCTCGGCCGACACCGCCGCGCTCGCCGCACTCGACGACGTCGACACCCTCGCCGGCCCCTACCGGGCCGAACCCGCCACCGTCTCCGCCCGCGGCATCCGCGCCCTCGTCGAACTACGTGCCACCGCCGCGCCCCCCGCCGTGGGCCGCCCCCAGCTCACCGCCGGCCGCTGGCCGGGGCCCGCCGATCCCGCCGACCCGGCCCCGGTCGTCCTGGAACGCCGCCTCGCCGGCGCGCTCCTCGCCGAACCCGGAGACGTCCTCACCCTGCCCGGCACCACCCGCCGCCTGACCGTCACGGGCATCGCCGACAGCCCCGAGCCGCGCTACGACCCCGGCGAGCAACCCGGCCTGATCTGGGCGCCCCCCGCCGCCGTACGCCACCCCACCACCCAGGTCGTGGGACTGCGCCTGACCCATCCCGGCGACACCGACTACCTCGTCCAGCGCGCCGTCACCGCCCTGGGCTCCGGCACCGTCGAAGAGGTCTCCACCTGGCAGCAGGCCCGCGCCGAGGCCCAGGGCGACAGCCGCCTCCTGGCCCAGATACTGGGCCTGTTCGGCCTGGGCGCGCTCCTCGCCGCCGCCGGCGCCGTCCACGGCGCGATCGCCACCCGCATCCGCGGCCACCGCCGCGACATCTCCGTCCTGAAGGCGATCGGCTTCACCCCCGCCCAGGTCGTACGCGCCTTCCTCCTCCAGCACCTCGCCTACGCCCTCCTCGGCGCCCTCCTGGGCGCCGTCCTCATCCACACCGCCGGCCGCCTCCTGCCCGGCCGCCTCGGTGAGGCGGTGGGCGTCTGGCAGGGACTGCCCGGGCAGGCGCCGGCACTGACCGCGATCCCGGTGGCGGTGGTCTGCTTCATCGGCGTGGTCACCGCCCTGGCCGCCTGGCGCGCCGGCCGCGTACCGCCCGTACCGCTGCCGCACCCCGCCGCGCCGACCGGCGGGGGACTGCCGCGCGGGGCGCGCTGGACCCTGGGCACCGGACTGCCGCCCGCACTGGTCCTGGGCTGCCACACGGCGTTCACCGGGCGCCGCCGCTCACTGGCCGCCGTGAGCCGCCTGGCGCTGCCGCTACTGATCATCGTGGCGGTGCTGTCCGCGTGGACGACACTCGACCGCTTCCGCACCGACCCCGAGCACGTCGGCCTCGCCGGCTCGCTGACCGCCCGCGCGGACAGCGCCCTGAGCGAGCACGAGACGCGCACGCTCCTGACCGGCGACCGGCGGGTGGACGCCGCCTACCCCGGCGTCGAGACGGCCGCCCTGGTCCCCGGCCAGACCGAGACGATCGTCCTGCGCGGCCTGGGCACCCGCGCCGCCCCCTACCCGTACGCCCTCGCCGAGGGCCGCCCCCCGCGGGGCCCCGACGAGGCGATCGCCGGCCAGGGACTGCTCGACCTGCTGAACGTCCGGGTCGGCGACTGGATACGGATGACGGTGGGCGGCCGACCGCAGATCCTGCACCTCGTGGGCCGCGGCATCGAACCGCGGAACGCCGGCCGGGTGGTCTCCACCACCCTGGACACCCTCCACGGCAACGACCCCGCCCTCACCACCGCCTTCTACCGGCTGCGCCTGCACCCCGGGGCGGACCCCCGCCACGTCGCCGCCGCCCTGACCGAGGCCGGCCGCGGCCGCCTGGACGTCCACCCCGTCACCAACCCCGCCGACGGCCTCTCCCCCCTGCAGGGCGTCCTCACCGGACTGGTCGCCGTACTCGCCCTGATCGCCCTCGTCGAACTCCTCACCGCCATCGGCGGCACCCTGCGCGAAAGCGAACGCGACCTCCTCGCCCTCAAGGCCATCGGCATGTCCCCCCGCCAGATCGCCGCCGTCACCGTCACCGCGACCGCCTGCACCGCCCTCACCGCGGCCCTCGCCGCCACCGCGCTGGGCCTGCCCCTGGCCCGCTGGCTGATCGACACCCACGGCACCGCCAGCGGAATCGGCGCCGGAATCGCCCGCGCCCCCTCCCCGTACGCACTGACCGCGATCCTCGCCACCGCGATCCTCGCCTCCGCCGCCCTGGCCGCCTACCCCGCGACCCGCGCGGCCCACCACCGCCCGGCCGACACGCCCCACGCGACGATGTAGGACCGGCCTGTCGGCCTACCTGTTCTGTCCCACGCTTGCCGGATGGGACAGACTGGACCGGGCCCGCCCCGGTGCGACCGTGCGGCGGCGGGGCCGGCCCGGCGTGCGAACCAGGGAGATCCGATGCTGCGTTCACCGAACCCCTCCCCCTGCCCCACCGCGCTCGGGGTGCTGCTGCGCGGCGCGGTCGCCGGAGCCGTCGGTACGGCGGTGATGGACCTCGTCCAGTACCTGCGCCACCGCAGGAGCGGCAGCGGCGGGGAAAGCCCCCTGGACTGGGAGTTCCACGGCGTCAAGGACTGGGCCGGCGCGCCCGCCCCCGCCCAGGTCGGCAAACGCGTGATCGAGGGCCTGCTGCAGACACGACTGCCCGACACCGCCGCCAACCCGGTCAACAACGTCGTGCACTGGGCCTACGGCATCGGCTGGGGAGCGGCGTTCGCCCTGGCAGCCGGCCCGCTGCACGCGCAACGCACGCGCTGGGCCGGTCCGTTGTTCGGCACGGCGGTCTGGCTGACGGGCTACGCGGTGCTGCCCGCCACCGGCCTGTACAAGCCGATCTGGACGTACGACGCCAGGACACTGGCCAGGGACTGGTCCGGCCATCTCGTGTACGGCACGGCCACCGCCGCGGCGTACACGGCGCTGCCCCGCAGGGCGTGCCGGGAGACCACCGCGGCCCCCGGCCGGTAGGACGTACCCGCGGACCCGACCGGACCTGGAACGCCGCGAATCCCCTTCATCGACCGGAAGACGCCCCTCTGTGCCCCTGGCCCGACGCACCTGCCTCGCCGCACTGACCGCCGTGACCGCGGCCCCGCTCCTGGGCTGCGCCACGGCGAAGCCGGACACCCCGCCGCCCGCCGCCCGCGCCTCCGCACCGACCGCCTCCGCGACACCCGCCAGCCGCGACTTCGCGGCCCTGGAGCGCGAGTACGACGCCCGGTTGGGCGTCTACGTACTCGATACGGGCACCGGCCGCGAGATCACCCACCGGGCGCAGGAGCGCTTCGCCTTCGCCTCCACCTGCAAGGCCCTCGCCGCCGGCGCCGTACTGAGGAAGCACACCCTGCGCGAACTGGACCGCCCGGTGGCCTACGACCGCTCCGCCCTGGTCGCCCACTCCCCGGTCACGGAGAAGCACGCGGCCGCCGGCATGACGCTGCGCGAGCTGTGCGAGGCCGCCGTCCGCCACAGCGACAACACGGCCGGCAACCTGCTGATCGACGACCTGGGCGGCCCGAAGGCATTCCAGGCCGCTCTCGAAGCCCTGGGCGACCGCACCACCCGGGCCGACCGCTACGAAACCGCCCTCAACGAAGCCGCCCCCGGCGACCCGCGCGACACCAGCACCCCGCGCGCCCTGGCCGCGGACCTGCGCGCCTACACCCTGGACGGCGGCACCCTCCCCGCGGACAAACGGGCGCTCCTGACCGACTGGCTGCGCCGCAGCACCACCGGCGACGCCCTCATCCGCGCGGGCCTGCCCGCCGCCTGGCGCGTCGGGGACAAGAGCGGCGCGGCCCGCTGGGGCACCCGCAACGACATCGCCGTCGCCTGGCCGCCCGGCGGCCGGGCGCCCCTGGTCCTGGCGGTCCTCTCCACCCGCACCACCGAGAGCGCCCCGTACGACGACGCCCTCATCGCCAGAGCCGCCGCGGTGGCCGCGACGGCTCTGGCATAGCGGATCCGCACAGCTCCGGACGGGCGGCCGGGGCGCGGCGGATCAGGCGCCCGACTCCGTGCCTCCCGCGGCGGGCGGCGGGATGCGGACCGGGGTAGCGCTAGGCGTCGCGGTGGCCGCCGGCTTGCGGAAGGCCCACTGCATACGCGGCTCCACGGCCCAGCGGAACAGCCACCGCACCGGCGCGGTGCACAGCGCGGTCACCACGACGGCGGCGATGACGGTGACCGCGACGGCGCCACCGGGGGTGTGCACCCAGGCGGGGGCGTACCAGTCCCACTCCCGCGAGCTCTGCACCAGGAAGCCGTGCAGCAGGTAGCCGTACAGGGTGCCGCTGCCCAGCGCGGTGAACCACAGGTGCCGCCGCGGCACCCACGCCAGGAAGCACGCGGTCAGCACGATCCCCAGTGCGAACATCGCCAGGGTCGCGAGCGGCCCGACCCAGGTCGGCTGGCCGAGCTCGACCGAGCTGGCGGTACGGGCGAACCAGGCCGTGGTGAGCCGCGGCGCCGCCCAGTACGCCGTCACCAGCGCGGCGGCGAAGACCGGCACCGCCGCGATACGCACCGCGCGCCGCCGTACCAGCTCGAAGTGCTCCGGCCGCAGCACCAGCCCCAGCACGAAGAACGGCAGGAACTGCAGGACGCGCTGCAGATCCAGGTCGTTGAGGATGGTCGGGTTGAGGGTGGCCGAGGCCGCGACGGCCAGCGCCAGCGGGACCGGCCAGCGTACGACCTTCCAGATCGGGGTCGTGAGCCGCCACACGAACAGCGACAGCAGGAACCACGTCAGATACCAGGGGTCCTGCGGGCTGAGGGCGAAGTCCGGCTCGTGCGCCGCCCAGCGGTGGAACAGCGAGTACGCCGTCTCGAAGATCAGGTAGGGGACGGCGATCCCGGTGAGCAGGCTGCGTACCCGCTTCGGTGAGGCGTCGAAACTGCGGGAGAAATACCCGGAGATCAGGATGAAAGCGGGCATATGGAAGGCGTACACGACCAGATACAGAGCGGCCGCCGTCCGACTGCCCGAGGTCAGCGGCGACCAGGCGTGCCCCAGCGCCACCAGCACGATCGCCAGGTACTTCGCGTTGTCGAAGAACGGATCACGCCCCGCCCCGGGAGCCGCCGCCTCTTCGGGCTTGACATCCGTCGAGGCGCTCGACGCGGCCCCCACCGCCCGCCGGGACTCGCGCGGATTTTCTGTTCCCAGCACAGAACGACACCTTCCGGATAGCTCTCGTACACGTCGCGGCGGCAGATGCTACCCGTCCCGCTTCCGGCCGCCGTCGGCCGGGACCGCCCTCAGTTGCGGCCGGCCCGCGCGCCCGGGCGCAGCCGTTCCTCCACCGCCATCCCGGGCCGAGGCGGAGGAGGGGGCGGCAGTGCGACGCTTCCCCGCCGCGCCCGGCGGGGCGAAACCGGTGGCCGGGGGCGCCGGGGGTTCCGTAGCGTGTCAGCCATGCCGACGCCCGTCCTGTACTGCCGTGACCCGTTGAACCCCCGATGTGTGGACGAGCACTTCGCGCAGGAGGCGCGGGAGGTGCGCGCCTGCGGCGGGACGGTCGGGCTGATCGACCATGACGCCCTGCTGCGGGGTGACGCACAGCAGGCCGTCGCGCGCGTACCGTCCGGACTGGGGAGTGCCTGGTACCGGGGTTGGATGATTCCGGGTGATCGGTACGCCGCGCTGGCCGAGGCGTTGGAGCGACGCGGCACCGCGTTGCTCGTCACCCCCGAGCGATACCGGGCCGCTCACGAACTGCCGGGCTGGTACCCGGTGTTCGCCGACGTCACGCCCGCGAGCGTGTGGCGCCCCACCAAGCCCGGTGAGACGCTGGCCGGCGAAGACCTGGCTGTACTCGCCGAGTCGCTGCCGCCGGGCGCGGGGATCGTGAAGGACTACGTCAAATCCCGCAAGCACGAGTGGGAGCAGGCGTGCTTCGTTCCCGACCTTGCCGACACGGTGGGGCTGGCGCGGGTCGTGCGGCGCTTCGTGGAACTGCAGGAGGAGTTCCTCGCGGGCGGCGTCGTGCTGCGGAGCTTCGAGGCGTTCTCCCGGCCGGAGTCCGTGGCGGCCGAAGCGCGCGTGTGGTGGCTGGACGGCGAGCCCAGGCTGCTCACGCCCCATCCGGACAGCCCGTTCGAGCACGGGCCGCGCCCTGATCTCGACCGTATCCAGCCGGCGGTACGGCGCCTGGGATGCCGGTTCGTCACCACGGACGTGGCCCTGCGCTCGGACGGGGTGTGGCGGGTCGTCGAAGTCGGTGACGGCCAGGTCAGTGACCTGCATCCGGCCGTCGATCGAGGGGAGTTGGCCGCCCTGCTGGTCGGCCCCAGCCCTGAGGACCGATCTTCTGGAGAGCGTTGAGTCCGTCTCTGCCGGCGGCTTCGTCCGGGTTGGACGGGGAAGCCCCGCCGCCGCCCGTAGCGGACGGCCGGGCGCGCATGCGAAGATCCAGCAGTCGGACAAGCGCACGTCGAAGGACGACTATGTTCGCGATCTCCCTGGGAGACGGGGCCGAGCTGCGACCACTGGAGCCGTGGCGGGCCGAGGAGTTCCTCGCGCACATGGAACGGGGCCGGGACTTCGTCGGTGAGCACATGGAGCTGCCGGACCTCGCCGCCGACCTCGACTCCGCCCGCAACTACCTCCAGCGCTACGCCGACAAGGCGGCCTCGGACACCGGCCGGCTGTACGGCATCTGGCTCGACGGCACCCTCGTGGGCGGCGTCCGCCACGACGCCGAGGTCTGGTCGGTGCTGGCGCGGGAGTGGCGAGCCCTGGGCGGCTGAGCGGTCCTGATCGCGGACGTCCGGCTCAGGTGGTGCGGCGGGAGCGGGACAGGGCCAGGGTGCCGAGGACCAGGCCGGCCACTGCCAGCAGCAGCGCCACCAGCGCGCCGCCGCGCCCGTTGCCGGTACCCACGCCGTCGCTGGAACCGGCCAGCGCCACCGCGCCGAGTACCGCGCCGACCAGCGCCGCCCCCAGCGCGGCGAAGGCGCCGCCGCGCGCACTGCCGGATGCGGCGCCGCCACGGCCGGCGGCGCGCAGCGCCCACACGCCGACCGCCACACCGATCAGCGCCACCGCGAGGGCCACCGTGGACGCGGTACGCCCCGATCCGCCGCCGCCGTCGTCGGCGGCGACCGAGACCTGTGCGGCAGCCGGTGCGGCAAGCACGAACACCCCGAGCAGGGCGGCTGAGGCGGCGGTGAGGAAGTGTCGGACGGACATCGGGAATCCCCTTCGGCTGAATGGCGGTTACGGACCTCAGCGTAGGAACATGCCTGGTCACAGGGCGTCATGCTGAAGTCGCCACCGCTCCTACCGCCGGGGCGGTACCGGCCCGGGCAGTGTCTGCCGTTGCAGCAGCCGCATACCGCAGCCGCAGCATGCGCACCCAGTCGGGGCACCGGGCGCGGACGCTCCCGCCCACCCGGATCAGCGGTCCCGGGGGACCACCAGACCGGACTCGTAGGCGAAGACCACCAGTTGGGCGCGGTCGCGGGCCTGCAGCTTGGTCATGGCCCGGTTGACATGGGTCTTCGCCGTCAGCGGGCTGATCACCATGCGCTCGGCGATCTCGTCGTTGGACAGCCCCTGCGCCGCCAGCGCGACGGCCTCGCGCTCCCGGTTGGTCAGCCCCGCAAGCTCCGTGCCGGCCTGCGGACGCAGCGGCTGGGCGACGTACTTGCCGATCAGCATCCTGGTGATCGACGGCGCCAGCAGCGCGTCCCCGCGCACGGCGACGCGCACGGAGTGCAGCAGGTCCTCCGGAACGATGTCCTTGACCAGGAAGCCGGCGGCGCCGGCGCGCAGCGCGTTGAACACGTACTCGTCGAGGCCGTAGTTGGTCAGGATGACCACCCGCATGCCGGTCAGGGTCGGATCCGCGGCGATCCGCCGGGTCGTCTCGATGCCGTCCATGACCGGCATCTGGATGTCCACGAGAGCGAGGTCGGGCAGATGCTTGCGGGCGAGCACCAGGCCCTCCTGGCCGTTGCCGCCCTCCGCGACCACCTCGATGTCGTCCTCGGTGTCGAGCAGCGCGCGAAACCCGCTGCGCAGGAGCGGCTGGTCGTCGAGCAGCATCACGCGGATCATGGGATGCGCGCCACCGGGAGCTCGGCGTGGACGGTGAAACCGCCTTCGCTCCGCGCTTCCGCGCGCAGCCGGCCGCCCAGGGCGGTGACGCGTTCGTTCATCCCCAGCAGCCCCACCCCCGGCACCGGGACGCAGCCGGGCCTCGCGGTCCCGTCGTCGTCGACCCGGACGGCGACGGCGTTTGCGCGGTAGTCGATCCGGATCGACGCGGTGGCCGCCGTGGCGTGGCGGGCGGTGTTGGTGAGTGACTCCTGGACGATCCGGTAGGCGGTGCGGTCCACGGCGTCCGGCACGTCCTGGCGCTCCCCCTCGATCGTCAGCGTCGTCTTCAGCCCTATTCCGTGGGCGCGGGCGAGCAGTTCCGGGAGGTGGTCCAGGCCGTACGACGGGGACTGCCCGGCGTCGCGCAGTGTCTCCAGGGTGGCGCGCAGCTCCTTGGTCGCCTCACGGCCGGCCGCCTGGATGGCCAGGAGCGAGTCCGGTACCTCCTGGCCGCGCTTGCGGGCCAGGTGGACCGCGACCTCCGCCTGCACCTTGATGATCGAGATCTGGTGGGTGAGCGAATCGTGGAGCTCCCGCGCGATGTGCAGCCGCTCCTGGCTGGCGCGCAGTCGCGCGGCCTCCTCGCGGGTGCGCTCGGCCTCGTCCGCACGGCGCTCGGCCTGCCGCAGCGCCTCACCCGCGGCGGCGGCGGCGATCAGCCAGGCCAGCTCCAGGACGCCCCGCGACTGGGCGAGCGCCTCCTTCACGACCGCCTCCGCCGGGGACGCCATGATCGCGAACGGGAGGGCGGCGACCAGGGCCACGCTGGCCACCAGCGCGGCGATCCGATGCCCCGCCCGCACGGCCCCGTACACCGCGAACAGGAACGCGACGGCCGGGACTTCGAAGCCGGCGCTGTTGTAGCCCACCGCACACAGGGCCGTGACGGCGAGGACGGCAACGGGAGCGCGGCGCCCGGCGGCCAGGGCCAGGCCGCTCGCCGCCACCAGGACGTAACCCAGCACGTCGAGATCCGCGGTGCGATGGTCCTCGGACAGCGCGGTGCTCAGCAGAGCCCCCGCCACACCGACCGCGACCACCCAGTTCCCGACCCGGGCCCACACACCGGACAGCCCTGTACCCATATCCGCACCCTAACCGGGTACCTGCGGGCGCGAGTCATGCCCGCGGACGATCGGCCGACTACCGCGCACGCAGTAGTCCCGCACACCCGTACCCCGGCGCCGGCCTTCGCGGGCCCACTGCGGCGATGGCGCTCGACGTCGCGAACGGCCGGATCACGCGTATCTGGGCGGTGCGCAATCCCGACAAGCTCCGCGGCTGGAAGGGCTGAGTCGATCAGGGCTGAAGCGGGGCCGAGCGGGCCGGCTCATCCGCGGTGCGCGGTGCGCGGTTCGTCCGGGCCCAGGCGAAGCAGCCGGGCCAAGAGGTCGGCGCGACACCGGACTTCGAGGACGGCCTCCTGGATCGCGTGGACGCTGTCCGTGCTCGGCTGGGCCGGGGCCGAGGGGTGCGGGGCCCCGGTGCTGGGCGGCATGCGGTCGTTCAGGGCCGTCGGAGCCAGTCATCGGCCACTCCGCGCACGGCCTTCTCGTCGGGTTTGACGTGCGCGTCGTCGAGTCGGAAGGTGAGCTGGTCGGTGACGGCGACCACGCCGTCGATCTGGCCGACCATGCGCACGGCCACGCCGATGTCGCTGCGGCGTTCGAGCTGGCCGTTCAGGACGACCACGCCGCCGTGCACGCTGACGCCGAGGGCCAGGGGGGCCAGGCTGAGGGCGCCGACGGCGATCTCGCTGATGATCTCGTCGTGGATCTCGCCGTCCGGGCGCAGATAGATCCGGATCAGGTCGTGGCGGGTGACGATGCCCACCAGGTGCTGCCGCGCGTCGACGACGGGCAGCCGGTCGATGCGGTGCCTGGCCATCGTGCGGGCGGCATCGGCGAGGGTGGCGTCGGTCGATACGGTGACCGCGGGACAGGACATGAGCTGGCCGGCTGTCCGGGCCCGGGCCTTTCCCCGCCGGCGCCGAGCGGCGCTGCCCAGTCGCGGCCACGCGAACCGGTGCGGTGGCCGGGACGGATCGTCGGCCTCGACCTGGCGGGCCAGCAGGTCGCTCCCGCAGACCACGCCGAGCACTTTGCGATCGGCGTCGACGACCGGCACCCCGCCGATGCGGTGCTGGACGAGGAGCTGGGTGACCTCCTTGAACGACGTGTCGTACCCCGCCTGTACGACGTCGTCCGTCATCACCGAACCGACGCTGCTGCGCTTCATCGCGAGGTCCTCCTCGATACTGCTGGAAATGCCGGGGTGTCAGTGAGAGGTGACGGGCGGTCCGGTGGTGGTGAACCGGATGGACACCGGGCGGGTCTACGACAGCGTGTCGCCACGCCGAGGCGGCGTCCATCCGTGCTGACACCCATATCCGCGGTCGTGATATCCGCAGTCAGGGCAGGGCAGGGCAGGGGCAGGCGACCGGTCGCCGAACGAGCGCGGACGAGCGCTCAGAGGGACCGCCTCTCACCCGGGCCGCTCACCGTGCCCGCCGGCTGAGGCGTATCCGAGGCACCCACGTCCAGGGGCCGCCGCCGTGTCAACCGCTGCGCCAGCGGTTCGGTGTAGCGGGCGGTGAGCGGGCCGAGGAGGACGAGGATCAGCACGTAGGCCGTGGCCAGGGGCCCGAGTTCGGGTTCGAGGCCGGCGGCGACGGCAAGGCCGGCGATGACGATGGAGAACTCGCCGCGGGCGACCAGCGTGCCGCCGGCCCGCCAGCGCCCCTTGGCGCCGATCCCCGCGCGTTTCGCCGCCCAGTAGCCGCTCGCGATCTTCGTCGCCGCCGTGGTCAGGGCCAGGGCCAGCGCCGGGAGGAGTACGGGCGGGATGCTGGCCGGATCGGTGTGCAGGCCGAAGAAGACGAAGAACACGGCGGCGAACAGGTCGCGCAGCGGGCTGAGGAGGGTGTGCGTGCCCTCCGCGACCTCCCCGGACAGGGCGATGCCCACCAGGAACGCCCCGACGGCCGCGGAGACCTGGAGCTGCTGGGCCAGGCCGGCGACGAGCAGGGTGAGGCCGAGTACGACCAGCAGCAGCTTCTCGGGGTCGTCGCTGGAGACGAACCGGGAGATGACCCGGCCGTAGCGGACGGCGACGAAGAGCACGGCCCCGGCCGCGCCGAGCGCGATGGCCAGCGTCACGCTGCCCGTCGCCAGGCTCACCCCGGCCAGGAGCGCGGTGACGATCGGCAGGTACACGGCCATCGCCAGGTCCTCCAGGACCAGGATGCTCAGGATCACCGGGGTCTCCCGGTTGCCGAGCCGGCCCAGGTCGCCCAGGACCTTGGCGATGACGCCGGAGCTGGAGATCCAGGTGACCCCGGCAAGGACCACCGCCGCCACCGGACCCCAGCCCAGGAGCAGCGCGGCCGCGGCACCGGGCAGCGCGTTGAGCGCGCAGTCGACCAACCCGGCGGGGTAGTGCGTCTTGAGGTTCGTCACCAGATCGCTGGCGGTGTACTCCAGACCCAGCATGAGCAGCAGCAGGATGACGCCGATCTCGGCGCCGATGGCCACGAACTCCTCACTGGCGCCCAGCGGCAGGATGCCGCCCTCACCGAAGGCCAGCCCGGCCAGCAAATACAGCGGGATGGGGGAGAACCGCAGCCGGCCGGCGAACCGGCCCAGAATGCCCAGCCCGAGGATGATCGCACCGAACTCGATCAGGAAGATCGCGGTGTTGTGCACGCCCCCTCACTCCTGTCCGAGTATGGCCGCGGCGGCGTCGACGCCCTCGCGGGTGCCGATGACGATGAGGGTGTCCCCGCCGGCCAGGCGGAAGTCCGGGGCCGGCGAGGGAATGGCGGTGGAGCGGCGCAGCACGGCCACGATCGAGGTCCCGGTCCGGGTGCGCATCCCCGTCTCACCCAGCAGCCGGCCGTTCCAGTACGAGACGGCGGCCAACTCGATCCGCTCCGCGACCAGGCCGAGATCGGTGGTGTGCAGCACGTTCGGGCTGTGGTGCGCGGGCATCAGCGCGTCGATCAGCGAGGCCGTCTCCGCCCCGGTCAGGTGCAGCGACTGGGCGCAGGCGTCCGGGTCGTCGCTGCGGTAGACGTTCACGGTGCGGGTGCCGTCGCGGTGCGCGATCACCGACAGGTGGCGGCGTTCGCGGGTCGTCAGGTCGTACTGGACACCGATACCGGGCAGCGGTGTGGTGCTCATGCGTGGTGCGGGCACGGCCCGTCCCCCCTGTCGTTCCTTGGCCGAGGTCATCGGGCGGTTCGGTGAGCTGCGCCGCTCGGGCCGCCGCCCGGCCGTTATGGTGCCATGGCCGCCCGGCGCGGGGATATGGGTGTCAGCACGGATGGACAGCGCCCGAAACCGCCCGTCAGGATGGGGGCGGGATCGGACTTACCGCAGGCCGGGAGGCGCGGGAGGTGGAAACGGGGAGACGCACCATGTCGCTGCACTGGCGGATCTTCCTGCTGAACGCCGTCGTCCTGATCGCCGCCGCCGTGCTGCTGCTGGGCCCGGTCACCGTCTCCACCCCGGTGCTGCCCGGGCAGGCACTGGTCATCGGGGCCGGCCTGGTCGCGATGCTCATCGCCAACGCGGTGATCCTGCGTATCGCCCTCGCCCCCCTGGGGCAGCTCACCCGGGCCATGACCACGGCCGACCTGCTACGCCCCGGAGCGCGCCCCGTGATCGGCGGACCGGCGGAGGTGGCCGAACTGACGGAGACGTTCATCTCCATGCTGGAGCGCATGGAGGCCGAACGCGCCGCCAGCAGCGCCCGCGTACTGTCCGCGCAGGAAGCCGAACGCCAACGCATCGCCCAGGAACTGCACGACGAGATCGGGCAGACCCTCACCGCCGTACTCCTCCAACTCAAACACGCCGCCGACCAGGCCCCCGCCGAACTGCGCCACGACCTGCGCCAGGCGCAGGAGACCACCCGCTCCAGCCTGGACGAGATCCGCCGCATCGCCCGCCGACTGCGCCCCGGCGTGCTGGAAGAGCTCGGCCTGCACAGCGCCCTGCGGTCGCTGGCCGCCGAGTTCACCGGCTCCGGCATGACCGTCCGCCACCGGTTCGCCGCCGGCCTGCCCGCCCTGGGCGAGGAAGCCGAACTCGTGCTGTACCGGGTCGCGCAGGAGGGCATGACCAACATCGCCCGCCACGCCGGCGCCGACGAGGCCGTGATCCTCCTGAGCCCCACCGCCGCCGGCGGCGTCGAGCTGACGGTCCGCGACAACGGCAAGGGCATCGGTCAGGCCCCGGAGGGAGCCGGCATCCGCGGCATGCGCGAACGCGCCCTGCTCATCGGCGCCGCACTGACCCTCGAACCCGCCGCACCGCGGGGAACCGTCCTGCGCCTGCGGGTGCCCCCCAGCCCGCGAGAGGCCCGATGAACACGCCGGCCACGACCCGCATCCTGCTCGCCGACGACCACGCCCTGGTACGCCGCGGCGTACGCCTGATCCTCGACAGCGAACCCGACCTCACCGTCGTCGCCGAGGCCGACGACGGCGCACAGGCCGTCGCCGCGGCCCGCACCGAGCAGATCGACCTGGCCATCCTCGACATCGCCATGCCCCGCACGACCGGACTGCAGGCGGCCCGGGAACTCGCCCGCCTGCAACCGGACCTGCGCATCCTCATGCTCACGATGTACGACAACGAGCAGTACTTCTTCGAGGCCCTGAAGGTCGGCGCCAGCGGCTACGTGCTGAAGTCCGTCGCCGACCGCGATCTGGTGGAAGCCTGCCGGGCCGCCATGCGGGGCGAGCCGTTCGTCTATCCCGGCGTGGTCACCACCCTGATCCGCGACTACCTCGATCGCGCCCGCGAAGGCGGCCCCCTGCCCGCCAGGGCCATCACCGACCGCGAGGAGGAGGTCCTCAAACTGGTCGCCGAGGGCCACACCTCCAAGGAGATCGCGCAACTGCTCGTCATCAGCGCCAAAACCGTGGAACGCCACCGCGCCAACCTCCTCCAGAAACTCGGCCTCAAGGACCGCCTGGAACTCACCCGCTACGCCATCCGCGCCGGCCTCATCGAACCCTGAGCGGTCCCGTTCGCCGCGGCCGGATGCCTGCTTTCGACTCCTTGATCATTCACCGGACGCGTCGAGAGCCCGCAGCTCCGACACCAGCCGCGCCGCCGTGGGCACCTCCACACCCCCGCGCTGCGCGCCCCGCAGCAGTGCGCCGCCGATCGCGTCCAGTTCGAGCGGGCGGCCGGCCTCCGCGTCGCGCAGCATCGAGGACTTGGTGGTCTCGGGGAAGGAGTCGTACACCGCGCGCACCCGATCCGCGTCCACCGCCGCCCCCGCGGCTGCGGCCACCGCGGCGGCCTCCGCGAGGAGCGCCAGCAGGTCCGCCCGGTGCTCGGTGCGTACGACACCCACCGGCGCCCGGTAGCGGGTGGTGGCCAGCGCCATCGGCGCCAGGAACGCCATCTTGGTCCACAGCGCCGTCCGTTCGTCCCCGACGGCAACCCCGGGGCCGGCCTTGGCGATGACCTCGGCCAGCGCGGCCACCCGCGCGGCGGGCGCCGTGTCGCTCGCCAGCTCCACCTCGGCGAAGGGCGAACCCTGCTCGATCACACCCGGCGCGGTGCGCGTGGACTCCACCTTGATCGTGCCGGCCACCACCTGGCCGGGGGAGTAGCGCGAGCGCAGCACCGCCATGTGCTCGACACCGTTGAGCAGCGGCAGCAGCAGCCCCTCCCCGAGGACCTCGGCGGGCACACGGTCCAGGGCCTGCGGCAGGGCGGTGGCCTTGACGGCGACGACGCACAGGTCCACCGGCGTGCGCAGCCGCGTATCGGCGTCGACCGACGCGGTGAAGTCGCCGAACTGCCCGCTGCGTACCGAGATCCCTCCCGACCGCAGCGCCGCGGCGGTCTCCTCGCCGGCCAGGCAGACGACGCGGTGCCCGGCCCGGGCGAACAGGGCGGCCAGCAGACCGCCGATCCCGCCGGGACCGAGCACCGCTATGTTCCAAGGCAGTTGATTGCTCATAACACCCAGTCAAGCACGCCGCCCAGGTGCGCGATCACCGCGGTGAACACGGGCACCGCACGCCTCCGCGTTCTCGTTCCAACCGCGCGGGGGAGGAAGGGTGGCGATGGCCGGCAAGTCCGTTCCATCTTCGAACGGAGGTGGGAGATTTGAGGAGCGCCGTCAATTCCGCGCCCGGCCTGCGGCCCGACCGCGCACGGCATGGCGACCACAACGGCCCACCCAGCCCCGTAACATCACCATATGCCCACGAATCCTCCCGTATCCGTGAACCCCTCGGTCGAACTGGCAACAGAAGAACTGGTCGCGCTCGAAGCAGCCGTCCACACCACACGCACCGCACGCGACGAACTGCGCGCGAGCCTCCCCGCCACCCCCGCCGAATGGCTCGCGGAACACCACGCGGCCTGGCAGCAGGCGTACCTCGCCTACGGAGCAGCGGTCAGCAGGGCCCAGGACGCCCTCACCGCCCACGCCCAGCAGACGGGCCACCCCCGCCACAAGGTGGAGGCGGCGGTCAAGGCGGCGGCCACCGCGTAAAGCAGCCGCACGGAGGCGCCCACGAACGCCCACCCCGGCCACCTGGCCGACAGCGCCAGGTGGCCGGGGCTCCCTGCACCGGCGCCCGGCGTTCCCCGAGACGGCCCCCCGGGTTCAACGCGTTCCCACCTTTACGTCACCCGACCTGCCGATGATCAACGGCATGAGCCTCACGTTCCGAGCCCCGCGCTCGATCCTCACCGCGGCGTGCCTCGCCGCCGGCCTCCTCGTCCCCACCGCGACGCCCGCCCACGCGGACGCGAACGCCGTGCCGACGTACGAGGTGAAGATCAACCTCACCGCGGCGGCGCTGGACGCCTCCCACAACCCGACGGCGGCGGTGAAGTCCGCGTTCGGCATCACCGGTTCGGCCAAGTCGCGCTCGTACAGCTACTACGACACCGACACCCTGGCGCTGGACGCCGAGGGCTGGAGCGTACGGCTGCGGCACAAGGACGGCTCCTCGTTCGAGGAGACCTACAAGAAGCGCTTCCCCGTCAGCAACGGGGACATCAACGGCGCCCTGGCGGCGGCGAACGCGGCCGGCTTCGACAGCTCGGACACCAACTACGACGCCGAGGTGGACTGGGGCTACGCCAAGCAGACCCTCAGCTTCTCCAACGAGAAGTCCCACAGCGCCTCGGGCTACTCAGGCACCTCCATGCCCTCGTCCTCCACCGGCCGCACCTGGCTCGTCAACGACATCCCCGGCAAGCTCCAGGACTGGCGCTCCACCGGCTGGGGCAAGACGACCCTGTCGGCCTCCCGCGCCCACGGACCGGTGACGTCGAAGGTCTACGGCGGCGCGTGGAGCGTGTCCGACGACGCGAGCGTGGAGGTCCTCCCCGTGGTGAACGCCGCGGGCACGGGCACGGAGTACGTGGTCGAGCTGTCGTTCAAGACCGACAGCTACGCCGACGCGGCGAAGCTGCACACGGACGCGATCGCGCTGGCGGAGTCCAAGGGGTGGCTCTACCACGGGGACATCCTCAAGACCCAGCTGATCCTTGACCGTTACTGACCACGCAGCCACACCCCCTCGCATCCGCCCGCATCCGCCGGGCGGGTGCGGGCGTCGGTGCGTTCGGACGACCCCCGGCCCCTGCGTCGCAAAGGACGACTCCGGTGGGATGCGCGGAAGCCGCGACGGCGCCAAAACCGCGTGGCCGATGGCACGCGTGTGCGTTTAGGCTGGCGGCTCCCGTGTAAGGAGACGCCCCGTGTCCACTCGTCCCAGCCTCCTGTTCGTGACGGACCTCGCCTACCGGGCTCGGGGGCGGCGCTACGGCGACGAGGACGTCTTCCTGACCTCCCGACTGCGCGACACCTTCGACCTCGCCCTGTGCCACCCGCTGGACGCCGCGGCGCTGATGGACGCCTTCGACGCGGTCGTGGTCCGCAACAGCGGCCCCGTACTGCACTACCAGAAGGACTACGACGCCTTCCGGGAACGGGCCGCCGCCCGGGGCACCCGGGTCTACAACCCGCTGTCGGGGCGCGGCGACATGGCCGGCAAGCAGTACCTGCTGGATCTGACGACCGCCGGCTACCCGGTCATCCCCACCATCGACCGCCCCCGGGATCTGCGTCTGCTGCCGGAGGCCGAGAGCTACGCGGTCAAGCCGAAGGCCGGCGCGGACTCCATCGGCCTGGCCTTCGTACCCAAGGAGGAACTCGGCCGCCTGGCATACGGCGACCTCCTGGTCCAGCCGCGCATAGACTTCCGCTACGAGGTGTCCTTCTACTACGTCGACGACCTCTTCCAGTACGCCCTTTACGCCCCCGACCCCGAGCGGCGCTGGGTCCTTGAGCCGTACGAGCCCACCGAGGCCGACATCTCCTTCGCTCGCCGCTTCATCGACTGGAACACCCTCGACCACGGTATCCAGCGCGTGGACGCCTGCCGCACCGCGCAAGGCGAGCTGCTCCTGGTCGAGTTGGAGGACCTCAACCCCTACCTGTCCCTCGACCTGGTCGCCGAGCGCACCCGCGAGGACTTCGTGACCGGCATGGCGGCCTCCCTCCACCGCTTCCTGGACACGGCGCCCCGCACCTGAAGCCAGGCGTCCTCACGCACGTCGCCCTCGCGGATGCCGAGGCCCTGGCTGCAAGGACATGCCAAGCTTTTCGCTGCCCGAACCGGAGGAGGACAGATGAACGTTCATACGCTCAGTCGTGTGGATGCACGGCGGATCGCGATTCGTGCGCAACTCCTGCACGGGGAGCGGCCGACGGAGCTGGCCGATGTGGTTCGGCACCTGACGCTGTTGCAGTTGGATCCGACCGCGGCTATCGCGCCGGCTGCGGATCTGGTGTCGTGGAGCAGGCTCGGTGCGGCCTATGCGCCCGCACTCCTGGTCGAGGCGCTCAGGAATCGCCAACTCGTCGAGATCGGGGCGACTGTCCGGCCGATCGAGGACGCGGTGCTTTTCCGGGCCGACATGACCGAAATGCGGGATCGCGTACCCGAGGCCGCCTGGGAGAAAAGATTTCACGACTGGCTCAAGGCCAATGACGCATGCCGCCGGGACGTTCTTTCCCGGCTGGAGGCCGGCGGTCCGCTGCTTTCTCGCGATATCCCGGACACGTGCGTGCTCCCGTGGAAGTCCACAGGGTGGACGAACGACCAGAACGTGATCCGACTGCTGGGGATCATGGCCGATCTGGGGGAGGTGGCGATCGCGGGGCGCCGGGGCCGCCACCGGCTGTGGGACCTGGCCGACCGGGTATATCCGGAAGCTCCGGTGCCGGATCCGCGGGAGGCGCTGCGGATACGCGACGAGCGCAGGCTGGGGGCGTTGGGGATCGCGCGCGCCAAGTCGACCAAGGTGCCCATCGAGCCCTATGACGTCGGCGCGGCGGGCGAGGCGGCCGTCGTGGAGGGGATCAAAGGCGAGTGGCGGGTCGACCCCGCGTATCTGGGGCAGCCGTTCGAGGGGCGGGTCGCGCTGCTGTCCCCCTTCGACCGCCTGATCCATGACCGTAAGCGTGCGGTGGAGCTCTTTGATTTCGAATACGGAGTCGAGATGTACAAGCCCGCGGCGAAACGCCGTTGGGGATATTTTGCGCTCCCGATTCTGTTCCACGACCGCCTGGTCGGAAAGCTCGATGCGTCCGCGGACCGGAAGAAGGGCGTCCTGCGGGTCAATGCCGTTCATGAGGACGAGGCTTTCGATAAGGAGATGGCATCGGCCGTCGACGCGGAGGTGGACGCACTGGCCGAATGGCTCGAATTGACGGTGGAGCGTTCCTGAACGGCGTATCCGGCGGAAGAGGGGAAGAGCGGCCTCGGTCAGTCGTAGGGTCATGGCCTGCCAGGTAAGTCAAGACTTACCTTTGAAGGACTTTGACCATATGGTGTGGCTCGAATCGAAGGAGCCCCCTGGTGTCGAATGTAAATGACCCGACCGGACGCGCTGTTGACGCGGAACGGGATTATGTGTCCTCCGTGTACGAGTTGCTCACCGAACGGATTTCCGAGGCGCGAGCACACCGCGCGAGTGTGCTGAGAGCCCCGGCGGAAAACGCCGGTGAGGCATACGAGAGGGAGAACACCGCCGAGCGTCTGGCCAAGGAGATCGGCCGCCTGGAGAGCGCCGAAAGAGGGCTGGTCTTCGGGCGTATCGACCGGGCGGACGGCATGGCCCTGCGCATCGGGCGGATCGGCCTGCACACCCAGCAGGACGACCTGCCGCTGCTCGTGGACTGGCGCGCGAACGCGGCGCGACCCTTCTACGAGGCGACGCCGGTCCACCCGATGGGCCTGCGCCGCCGCCGGCACCTGCGCCTGGAGCAGCGCACGGTCGTCTCGGTGAGTGACGAACTGCTGGACGGGAGCGCCCCGACCGACGAGGACGTCGTGGGGGACGGCCCGTTGACGGAGGCCCTGTCGGCGCGGCGTACGGGCAGGATGCACGCGGCCGTCGCGACCCTGCAGGCCGAGCAGGACGAGATCGTCCGCTCCGCCCACCGCGGGGTGACCGTGGTGCAGGGCGGCCCCGGCACCGGCAAGACGGTGGTCGCCCTGCACCGGGCGGCCTATGTCCTGTACGCGTTCCCGCGCGCCGCGCAGGAGGGCGTCCTGGTGGTGGGCCCCAACGCCCGCTTCCTCGACTACATCTCCCAGGTCCTTCCCTCGCTCGGGGAGAACGACGTCGCTCTGGCGACCTGCCGGGAGTTGGCCAACGTGTCCACGGAGGCGGTGGATTCCTTCGAGACGGCGCGACTCAAGGGCGGCGATGACCTCGCCGACGCCTTGGCCGGCCTGCTGCGCCGCCACCAGGCCCCCGCCGGCGACTTCACCGTGCGGGTCGGACGGGAAGCGGTGCGCCTGCCCGGCGAGGAGGTCGCCGCGGCACGCGACGCAGCCGTGGCGGCCGCGGCGGGGCACAACCCCGCGCGCCGGGTGTTCAAAGAGCTCCTGATCGACGCCGTCACCGACGCGATGCGGCGGGACATGGGCGACCTCCTGGAGCGGATCGACGCCGAGAGCGCCATGATGACGGGCCTGGACCTCGACCGGTTCACGGGAGTCGCCCAGCGCCGTACCGAAGGCACGCCCGATGCGGGTCCGGCCCACGAGGTGGACCTGGACGCCGTCCGAGCCGACCTCCTCGACGACGCCGGCGTGGACCGGGCGGTCGAGGTGCTGTGGCCGCGACTGACCCCCGATGACCTCGTGCAGGCGCTCCTGACGGACGCCGACGCTCTCGCCGAGCACCTGCCCCGCCTGAGCGCGCAGGAGCGGTCCCTTCTGCTGCGCGGTGCGGACAGCCCGTGGAGCGACGCCGATGCGCCGTTGCTGGACGAGGCGGCGTACCTGGTCGACGGGCCCCCCGAGCGGACGTACGGGCACGTGGTCGTCGACGAGGCGCAGGAGCTGACCGCCATGCAGTGGCGGATGATCGTCCGCCGCTGCCCGGCACGGGCGATGACACTGGTGGGTGACTTCGCCCAGGCAGGCCCGGTCGCGACGGCACGCGACTGGAAGGAGGCACTGGGCCCCCACGTCGGAGCGCGGTTCAGACTGCACCATCTGACCGTCAGTTACCGCACCACCCAGGAGATCCTGGAGAGCGTCCGGGACCTGCTCGCGCGGATCGCTCCGGACCACAGGCCCACGCGGTCGCTGCGAAGCGGTGAGCGCCCTCGCACCGTGACCGCGCCGGTGGACGGCCTGGCCGCCGCGGTCGTTCGGGAACTCGGCGCCCAGAGCACCGCGCACCCGGGCGAGCTGCTGGGGGTGATCTGCGCGGACGCCAGGGTGGGAGAGCTGGCGGCCCGGGGCGTCGCCCACCACGCACGCATCGTGCCGGCGTCCGAGGCGCGGGGCCTGGAGTTCGACGGGGTCGTCGTCATGGACCCCGAGGAGATCAGCACGGCCCGCCCCGGCGGGGAAAGGGACCTGTACGTAGCGCTGACCCGGGCCACCAAGCGGCTCTGCACCATCACCGTCCGGCCTTGATTTGTCGAGGGGGGCTGGGGTGGGGGGCGGTCGGACGTGTGGTCGGCGTACCGACGGTGGGGCGGTGCGGCTATTTGACGGGTCGGAAGACGCGCACGTAGTCGGCGTTGAAGGTGATGGAGGGGTCGGTGGGCACGGGGTGGTAGGTACCGTCGACGATTGACAGGTTCAGGATCGGGTTGCCCCGCCATGCCCCCGGCACGCCCTTGCCGTCGCCGTAGACCTTCTTCCCGTTGACGTACCAGTCGATCGACTGGGTGCGGTAGTGGCTGCCGACGGTGATCCACCTGCCCGGGCCGATGTCGTTGTAGTTGGAGTAGATGTAGTTCGAGTAGCGGACGTGGTTGGTGAATTCGAGGTCGTCAACGCCGTTGGGGTGGTACTCGAAGGTGTCGACCTCGCTGTTGCCGCGGAAGTCCTGCCGCCCCACCGTCCAGGTCCACAGCGCGGGCCAGGCGCCCATCTGGGTGGGGAGTTGGACGCGGGTCTCCATGTAGTCGCCCGTGCGCACGAGGAAGTTCTCCCTGGTGTGCTCGGTGCTGAGGAGGCCGGTGTCCCAGGCCTGGGTGCCGTCCTCCAGGTACTTCTCGGAAGGGGTGGCGGTGAAGGTGACGATGCCGTCGTGGACGCTGATGGCGTCGCGGGTGATCCAGTCGACCATGTACCAGTCGTTGTGGTCCCAGTACTTGTAGGCGGCGGTCCCGGTGCCGTTCCACCGCTCGCCCCACACGATCGGCGCGTCGAACTCCTCCGCGAACACCAGCTGCTTGCCCTCGATCGGGGGTGCCGCCGCCCGCGTCGGTGCGGTTGGCCCCGAGGGTGCGGCGCCCTGCGCCGCTCCACCCAGGGCCATGGCGAACACGGAGGCGAGGGTGGCGGTCACCCGCAGTCGACGGGAAAGCGAGACGCGCATCGGTTCTTCCTTTCCGGTTCCTGCCGCTTGTTCGGCAGAAGGCTGTCTGCACAAGCGGTGATCACCATAAGGGAATAGCGCATTAAATGGGACAACTGGGGCTGATGTTGGCCTCGATTCTTTATGTGCACCAACCATTGAGGCGGCCCACTGGGGTGATGATGTGAATTGTCGGTTCGGTCGAGAGTCGGCAACCCGGTAGGCGGCACCGGTAGCCGCCGAGGTCGAACACGGCGGTGACGACGAGGACTTGGGAGTTCTCGATGCCGTCCCGTCGCCCTGCCACCCACCGCCACACGGGGGTCCGGGCGGCCCTCGCCGCCCGAACCCCCGGGCCCTTCCCACTACTTGTCCCGCTCCTTACGCGCCACTTGCACGCCCCGCCCTGCATCCCGCCGCAGCAGGGCGCCGGTTGACGCGCGGGCGTCACCGCCGGCCCGGTGCCTTCGGGGCCCCCGGCGCCGCGTCCTTCGTGAACCCCGGCGCCTCGTCGGTCCAGCGCGTGTCCACCACCGTGCTGTACGAGAGCGTGTCGCCCTTCTCCCAGGTGTCGAACGCCTTCGCCGCGACGGTGACACTGCCCAGCGGCATCCCCGTCCCGCGGTCGAAGACGTAGCGCACCTCGGTCGGCGACCCCGGGAAGGTCCGCGGCATGGCGATCCCGTAGCCGGCGCGCCCGTCGTGGTCGCGCGCGGTACGCAGCGCCCGCACCCCCGGCTCGTCGGCGAGCATCCGGTACGCCGCCGCGCGCACCCTCGGCGGCGAGGACATCGAGAACGCCACCTCCTGCGCGGTCTCGACAACCATCTTGCGCAGCTCCGGCGCCGACGCGTTGTACTTCCGGTCGATCAACTCGGCGAGCGCATCGGCCAGTCGGTGCTTCTCGGCGGGCAGCGCGAGCAGCTCGCGGACGCTGAGCTCGCCGATCGTGCCGAGGCCCGACCTCCCGCCGGGCGCGTCCTGGTAGACGAGGCCGGCGCCCTCGTAGTGGGCGATGTCGCCCCCCGGGGCGTGCGGAGCCGAGAAGTCGAAGGTGCGCGGCGAGCCGTCCGCCTTCCATGCAGCCTCGTCGGCGGCGCTCGCGGGACGGGTGCCGGTGTCGGTGCCGGTGGTCCAGCGCTGGCGGGCGGTGGCGGACTGCCACACGCGCAGGGTGTGGCGCCGGTCGACGACGTAGTCCTTGCCGGGGACCGGCAGCATCGAGCCGATGCGCACCTCCTGGTAGGAGTACGCGCCGCCGGGCTGCGGCTGCTTCTCCAGGGTGGTCGCGGCGGCGAGGAGCATGTCGCGGGCGGAGAGCGCCTGTCCGCCCGCGGTCGGGCCGCCGCCGGGCCCGGCGTCCGGACCGGTCGCGGTCGTCGCGACGGCGAGCGCCGCCGCGGCGGCCCCGGCGGCCAGGTCGAGCGCCCAGACCGAGCGCGGGCGGCGCGGGCGGCGGGACGCCGTACGGGCCTCCACGGGGGGCAACTCCCTCATAGCGGTGGCGAGTTCGAGGGCGCGGACGGTGTCGTCGGGCGCCGCTGCGGGGTCGAGGTGGTCGGGTCGGGCGTCGGCGAGACGCCGCAGGATGTCGTGGGTCATGTCGCTTCCTTTCGGAGAAGTACGGGACTTTCAGGGGCGGATGGAGCGGAAGGTACGGACGTACGGGGCGCCGCTGCGGTCCGTACCGCAGTGGAGGGCGGCGGCGGGGTCCGTACCGGAGAGCCCCCGTCCTCGCCCAGCGCCCGTTCCAGCCGGCGCCGCGCCCGGTGCAGGCGTACCCGCAGCGCCGCGGTGGTGCAGCCCACGACCCGGGCGGCCTCGGCGGGGGCCAGCCCCTGCCAGGCGGTGAGCGTCAGCACCTCGCGGTCGGCGTCGGAGAGCGCGGCCAGTGCGGCCAGCAGCGCCAGCCGTTCCGCCACGTCCTCGGCGACGTCGCCGACCGCCTCACCGGCCGGATGGCGGGCCCACGACCGGGTCTCCGCCGCGAGAGAGGCGCGCCGCACCTCGGCGCGGACGCTGTCGCGCAGCACGTTGCGGGCGACGCCGAGCAGCCAGGGCAGCGCCGGCGCGGGTATGTCGTCCAGGCGCCGCCAGGCGATCGCGAAGGTCTCGCTGACCACCTCGTCGGCCACCTGCCGTCCGGCCCTGCTGACCGCGTAGGCCCACACCTGCTGTCGGTGCGCGTCGTACATCTGGGTAAAACGCCTCGTGGCATCGGCCACGCCCGTACCTCCGTCCCCTCGGGTTGCTGCTGTCAGGGGGTAATGGTGCGGGGGAGCGGATTGTTACAGGCCGGCAAGGAGATCCTCGGGCAGGCCGAGATGGCGGCGCAGTGCCTGCCGGCCGGCGGCGGTGACGGCCACGGCGCGCGTGGTGCCGATGGGGGTGATCCAACCCGCGTCGAAGGCGTGGCGGCACAGGGCGGCGCCGACAGCGCCGGCCAGGTGCGGGCGGCGTTCGGTCCAGTCCAGGCACGAGCGCACGGACGGTCGGCGCGTGCCGGTCGGGACGGTGACGCCGAGGTGTTCCAGCCACGCCGCTCCGGCGCTGGTGAGCCGGAGGCCGTGCCCGAGGTCCAGCAGCCCTTCCCCGGTCATGGCGTCGGTGATCGCGACCCCGACGGTTCCGGCAAGGTGGTCGTAGCAGGTGCGGGCGTGGGCGAGCGCCTGCCGGCGGCCGGCCGCCGACAGGGAGCGGGGGGCGGGGGAGCGGTCGGGCGCCAACGCGGCGAGGCTCTCGATCAGTTCGGCTACGTACGGGCCGGCCAGGCGTACGTAGCGGTGGCGGCCCTGCCGTTCCTCGGCGAGGAGGTTTCCGCGTACGAGCGCGTGCAGGTGCTCGGTCGCGGTCGGGGGCGCCACCCCCGCATGGCGCGCCAGTTCCGCTGCCGTCCACGCCCGGCCGTCCAGCAGGGCCAGGCAGAAGGCCGCGCGGGTGCCGTCGGCCAGGAGCTTGGCCACGGAGGCCAGATCGGGGCCGGCCCCGGGTGTGCGCCGTAGGTCCATGCGGTCCATTGTCGCCCGCGATACTTCGGCCGCCGCCGAAGTATCGCGATCCTAGGCTCCCCGCCATGCACACCACACTTCCCAGCACCCTGTCCGCGGGGCCTGGCGCCACGCACCTGGAGATCGAGCCGAGCATCCTGTACTTCGGGACGCCGGTGGCACTCCTGTCGACGGAGAACCAGGACGGCTCGTTCAACCTCGCCCCGATATCGTCCGCCTGGGCGCTCGGGCAGACGGTCGTGATCGGGCTGGGCCGCGAGGGGCAGACCGCGTACAACCTCGCCCGCCGCCCCGAGTTGGTGATCAGCCTGCCGGCCCCCGCCCAGTGGCCGGCGGTGGAGAGGCTGGCGCCGCTGACCGGCCGCGATCCAGTGCCCTTGGCCAAGGCCGAGGGCTACCGCTTCGAGCCGGACAAGTTCGCCGCGGCCGGCCTGACCGGCGCACCGTCCCACCTGGTGCGGCCGCCTCGCGTCGCCGAGTGCCCGATCCAGTTGGAGGCCCGCGCGCAGCGGGTGGGACCGGATGTCTCCGGGGAGTTCGTCATCGTCGAGGCGGCCGTATGCACGGTCCATGCCGACGCCCGCATCGTCGTCCCCGGCACCGACCACATCGACCCCGCCGCGTGGAGCCCGCTGATCTACAACTTCCGCCACTACTTCGGACTCGGTCCGGAACGCGGCCACTCCCACCGCAGCCAGACGCCCCGGGCCTGTCGATAGGGCAGCGGTCGAGCGCGCTGCCTGTGCTGCGGAACAGCCGTGTCCGGCGGATCCGTTCCGCAGACCGATAACCCGTCGGGGAGTGCGGCGAAGACTTGCGGTCGCGGGTGCGTGCGTACACGCCCGGACTTCTTCGCGACGACCCCCCGGAGGACCGCATGCCCGACAGCGCCCCCGCTCCCGCCCCCGCGGCGACGGCGCCGGAGACGGCCGGAGAGGACGGGTCCGACGCCGACGTCCTCGTCATCGGATCGGGGTTCGGCGGCTCGGTGAGCGCGCTGAGGCCGGCGGAGAAGGGCCACCGGGTCGTGGTGCTGGAGGCCGGTCCGCGCCGTACGCAGCTGCACCAGGCCCGCGCCACGGGATCACTGCCGCAACTCCCGGCGAGCCTGGGCCACTTGACGCGTACGAACTCCGAGTCGATTCCCGGCGCGAAGTCCTCGCGCAAGGACGTCGACTTCACCCGCGGCGTGGCCGTCACCTCGTCGATCCACCCCGACGAGCACACGCACATCGAGCCGGTCCGCTACGGCAGGGGCAGCAACGCGATATCCCGATGACGGCGCACTTCATCGGCGGCTGCGCGATCTCCGACGATCCCGCCCACGGCGTCATCGACCCGTACCACCGCCTCTGGCACTCCACCGGACTCCACATCGTCGACGGGTCGACGATCTCCGCCGACCTCGGCGTCAACCCGTCCCTGACGATCACCGCGCAGGCCGAACGGGCGATGTCGCTGTGGCCGAACAAGGGCGAGCCCGATCCACGCCCGCCGCTGGGCTCCCCGTACCGGCGCATCGACGCGACCGCCCCGCACCGAGCCGCAGTCCCGCCGCACGCGCCGGCAGCGCTGCGGCGCACGCCCTCCCCTTGCCGGAAGCGAGGTCTGACGCCGTCGCAGGCGACCCGCAGAGCGACTTTTGGGCGGCCCTCTACCGGCGGGGCGACCGCGTCGTCGGGGCACTGACACTCAACCAACCCCGGAAGATCATGAAATACCGGGCCATGATCGCCCGCCGTGCACCCTGGGCGACCGCCCGCGAGTTCGCCGACGCACCGGGCAGCGCGGCGGCAGGCGCATGACGATCCATGACCACGGCCCGGCCGGCACACAAGGCGCGCAGGCGCCGACCGAAACCCCTGGCCACTTCGGCGTGCCCGGCGGCCCGGACCACCGGTCGGTCGCCTCTGCCGAGCCGCTCCCTGACGTCCTCGCCCGTGGGGCGTCAACTCGCGGCGTCAAGAACCTCGCGCAGCGTGCACGCGAAGGCCTCAGGCAGGGAGCGATGAGTTTCACACCCGGGTGCGGTCTACCTTTCGAGAACCGAACGGGCGATACGGCCCTGGGAGAGGGAGGAACACATGTCGTTTCAGGCGTACTTGGACACCATCGAGGACAAGACCGGCCTGACGCCGCGGGAGTTCATCGCGCTCGCGCACGAGCGCGGCTACGACGACCCGGCCGTCAAGGCAGGGCCGGTTTTGGAGTGGCTCAAGCAGGACTACGGCCTGGGCCGCGGGCATGGGATGGCGCTGGTGCACGTCTTCAGGAACGGCGCGAAGATCGACTCGAAGCACGTCGGTTCGAGCGGTACGCACCGGGACGAGTCCGACACGCTCTGGCTGGACGGAAAGAAGACCCGCCCGGGGAGTTCCTGAGCATCACGGGAGGAGCAGCAGCGCCCACGTCGCCGCCGTCATGCCACCCGCCACCGTGGTGCGCGTCGTGGCTACCCGCACCCTTGCCGAGGTCACCACCGTCACCGACCCCGACGCCGCCACTGGCGTCTACCAGGTGACGGGGGAGCCGTTCTTCGCCTCAGCGCGAGGCGGATACGCACGCCGGTTCGGTGCACGTCCGCTGACGTGCTATGCCCAGGGCGATGCGGGGCGGGGGGTGCGTTCGGCGAGTCCTTTGAGTACCAGTAGTTGCTTGCGCATCATCAGCAGATCACCGAGTGCGAGTACGGGCCCGAGCACCCGCGCGGCAGGCACGCGCGCACTGACCCGGACGAGCAGCCGGGTTGCGGTCCTGCCCTGCTCGTCGATGGTGTCGTCCACCGCGTAGGTGACGGCGACCCGGTCGGCGGCCAGCGTGAGGTGGCGGTCGCGCTCGAAGGAATCCAGGGTGAAGCTTCCCATGAAGCGCTGGCCGCGCTCCAGTTCGTCCAGCCCCGGCGTCAGGGTACGGGGGCTGCGCCGGCCCAGGTTGTCGAGCAGGTCGTAGCTGTAGGGGGCCGTACGCAGTTGGCACAGCCAGCGAAAGACGATCGCCCGCGGCGCGGCGACGGTGACCGCGCGGTGCGCGCGCACCGTCGCCGCCGGCAGGAGGCTGTCACAGGGCAGCGCCCGCCGCTCCTCCGCGGGTGTCGAGTGCCAGGAGAACGGGCTGATCATGCCGCCACCCGCTGCTCGACATCGCGCAGCATCCGCCCCACGATCATGCGGTGCCCGCCGCTGCCGATCACGAGCGCCCGGTAGATCCGCCCGCCGACCCCGGGGAACGCGGCCCAGGTCGTCGCGTGGAGGCGTACGTGCCCGTCGAGGTCGTCGAGGGTGAAGTCCAGGCGGTAGGTGGAGAAGCGGTGCCCGCCGCGCAGTTCGACGCGCCGCAGCGGCTCGATGGCCGTCACCTGGAAGCCGGGCACCGAGTCGCCGACCTGGGGGAGCGACCAGTCCCCGCCGCGCACGGCGGGCGCCAGACGCATCGCCCGCGCGATCGGCCCCGGTGGCGAGGTGCCGTTCGCGCGGGCGGTGGCGAGGAGTGCGGGCCACACCTGCTCCGGCGATGCGTGGATCACCCGGTCCTGGTCGTCTACGTAGGGCAGCGGCTCCATGTACGCCAAGGGTACGGGCGTACGGGGCAGGCGCCATCGGACAACGGACGGCATCCTCCGCGGCAGCATCATCATTTTCGCCGTTCGAGGACTCCTCTGCTCCGGCGGCGCCATCCGTCGGCTCTTCTCCGCGACACCGCCCTGGCGCCCGGCGGGCCGGTACGGACGGACCTGCTGCGGATCCTCCGCCAATGAACCTGTGCGCACGAGGAGTTCCCGGTTCCCAGCCGTGCCGCGGCTGCTCCGGCACCCCGAGCTGCTCCACCTACGCGGTGCGGGCGCTCCACCGCCATGGTGCCCTGCGTGGCGGTCGACTGATCCCGGGACGCCTGCTGCGCTGCCGTCCCGGCGCGGCTCGACGCCGGGGCTTTCGCGATCCGGTGCCACCCGCCCGCAGGTGATCGTGGCGCGGGCCCCGGGCGTCTTCGCGTCAGTGCAACAGGCCGCGGTGTTCGGAGGTTCCTGCTGACGCGGTCTGCTCTAGGTACCGGGTGAGCTCCCGGGTTCGGCGATCCTGGCCGCGGTGCGGCCGAGCGCGGCGAGTTCGCGGGGGTCGAGGCGGTCGACGAAGTGGCGTCGTACCGAGGCGACATGGACGGGAGCGGCTTGTCGGAGGGTGTCCATTCCCTCCTCGGTGAGGATCAGGAGGCAGCCTCTTCCGTCGGCGGGGTCGGGTGCGCGGCGGATGAGTCCGCGGGCCTCCATGCGGGTGGCGTGGCGGGACAGGCGGCTTCGCGACCACTCCATCTTGGCGGCCTGCTCGTGCAGGGTGCTGGTGGTGCCGGTGCGTTCGGACAGGGTGCTGAGCACCTCGTAGTCGGCTTCGGAGAGGCCGAGTTCGGCCAGGTCCTGTGCGGTGCGGGCCTGTACGGCGATGACCATGCGGCGGTACGCCCGCCAGGCGCGTTCCTCCTCGGGTTCCAGCCAGCGGACCGTCTCACCCGACTTTTTCGTTGACATGTAATCAATCTACCAGCTAGCTTCGTTTCCATGACAACGAAAAAGGCGCGCATCCTCGTCCTGATCTGCAGCACCCGCCCCCACGCGCTCGGCCCGGCCGTCGGCGAGTGGCTGACCGAGACGCTCGCGTCCAGCGCCCGCACGCTGGACGCGGAGCTCGTATCGCTGGCCCTCGGCGATCTGCACCTGCCCTTCCTGGACGAGGAGGAGCACCCTTCGAGCGGCATCTACCACCACGAGCACACGCGGCGCTGGAGCGCGCTCGCCGGAGAGGCCGACGGCTTCATCGTCGTGACGCCGGAGTACAACTACGGGATGCCCGCGACCCTGAAGAACGCCCTCGACTACCTGGGACCCGAGTGGGCCTGGAAGCCGGTCGGCTTCGTCAGTTACGGCAACACCTCGGCCGGCACCCGGGCGGTCCAGCATGCCAAGCAGGTGGTGACCACCCTGCGCCTGGTCCCCCTCGGCTCGACCGTCGCGATCCGCATCGCGGACGCGATGCGGGAAGGCCGCTTCCAGCCCGCCGCGCGCCTCGCCGACGCGGCCGAGGGGATGCTCGCGGAACTGGTACGCGTCGCCCACGCCCTGGCACCGCTGCGCGAGCGCGCGCACGCGGACGCGCTCACGGGACCCCTCGCCGGCTCGTACGCCCGCCGCCTCACCCCAGGCGACGCGCCCGAGGTGACGGTGCTGCAGCGCTGCTGCTGGACCGAGGAGGCCCTCGTCAACGACGTCCTGACGATCCCGGCCCTGCACGAGTCGCCCGACCAGGTGCGTGCCTGGCTGGCCGACTGGGACGCGACGGGCCTGTGGCGCGACGGACGGCTCCTGGGGATGGTACGGACGCGCCGCGACGGCGCCGACCTGCGGGTGGGGCGGCTCGGCGTCGTCCCCGACCTGCGCGGACTGGGCCTGGGCCGATGGCTGCTGCGTACGGCCGAGAGCGCGGGGGAGGGCTGCCGGCGCGCCGTCCTGCACACCGGCGCCGCCAGCAGCCGAAACCTCGCCTTCTACAAGGAACAGGGCTACGTCCCGCTCCCCGAGGCGCCGCAGGACGGCGTGGCCACCCTCGCCAAAACCCTCTTCGCACCCGCGGCCCGGGACTGAAACCCCGGCTATACCGCTGAGGCCACCGGCGACGGGGGCAGGCCGCGTCCCGTCTCACCGGGGTCCAGGAGAGCGGCCAGGGCGGCAGCGCCACGGGCGGCGTGCTCGCCGCCGGCCAGCACCAACGTCCGCGCTGCCTGGTAGCGGCAGCCGGCCGCCTCGAACACGTCCGCGGTGGCGAGCAGGCGCTCGTGGTCCTGGTCGAGGAGGGACTGCGCCCGTTCCACGAGGGCGCCGGCGACCGGGTTGCCGGCAGTGAGGGTACGGGCGTCGGCCAGGCGCTCGCGTGCCAGGGGGCTTCCCGCGAGGACGGCGGCCTCGGCACGTATCGCCACGTACCAGTGGAGCCAGATCCAGGTCACCCACTTCCACACCTCGCCGGGCTCGGGCGCCATCCGTTCCATGGCCTCCTCGGCGCGCCCGTGGTGGAGCATCCGCATCGCGTCGAAAAGCGCCCCGTAGCCGTACGTGCGCTCGGCCGAGTCGCCGAGTCGATCCCAGACCGCCTGCCATTCGCGCTCGGCGTCCTGGTCGCCGCGGAGGTCGTGGATCATCGCCACCGCAGCAGCCGCCGGACCCAGGGCCGCTATGGCCGGGCTCCCCGCCCGCCGCCACGCATCGAGGAAGCGGGTGCCGGCGCCGAGCAGTTCCTCGACATTGCCCGCCAGCGCGTCGGCGACCAGCAGCCAACTCGTGGCCCGATGGCCCACCTCGGCCAGCGCCGGATGGTCGGCCAACTGGCGTCCGCTGCGCAGGGCGCCGGGCAGGTTCCCCACGCCGAGGCTTGTCTGTGCGGCCATGCCGAGCCCGTCGATCAGTTCGTGGATACCGCCCGGCGTCTCCAGCCGGTTGTCCGTGGAGGAGAGCAGCGTGATCCGGCGCCCGGCGGTGGCCGCGCAGGCGAACGTGTCACCGGCCCAGGCGTGCGCCGCGGTGAGCGCGTCGAGCGCCGCGGACTGTGCGAGCGGGTCGCCGGTACGGCCGGCCAGCTCGACCGCGCGTTCGGCGCGCGCAAGCGTCTGCGGTACGGCGTTGTCGGCCGGGCCCTGAACCGCGCCGAACGCATCGCTGAGCACCCCCGCCTCCGCCAGCGCCACCGCCGCCTCGGCGGCCCGATCCCCGCTCCCCAGTTCCCGAGCTTCGCCGACCAGCGCGATCGCCTCCTCCTCGGGCGGCGTCTGCGCGAACGTACTCGAGAAGCGGTAGGCGACGGTGGCGGCGGTGGCCAGGTCCACGGCGGCGCCGGCCCGGTCCCCGCTACGGCGGGCGGCAGCCGCGGCGGCGCGGTAGAGGCGGTACGTGTCATCGCCGCGCGTACGGCAGCCGGCCACCCCCGCGGCCTGCCGGAGCATGGCGGCGGTGGCAGCGGGGTCGTCGGCGAGCACGGACGCCTGCTCGTAGCGCTGCTGCGACTCCCCGAGCAGATGGCGGGTGAACGTCAGCTCGGCCACATGTCGGGCCAGACGGTAGGCGTCCGCGCGCTGCTCGGGCTCGTCGGCCGCCCATCTCAGCGAGGCGCGCAGGTCATCGGCGACCGCGTCGAAGCGGGCCCGCCAGCCCGGCCCGGCCACCGCCAGGTCGACGGCCTGGGTGAGGCACCAGCGCAGGTGCCGGGCCCGGGCGTCGGCCAACTCACCGCGCTGGTCGAGCCGTTCCGTACCGTACTGGCGGATGGTCTCCAAGGCCCGGTAACGGGTGCCCGTCGGGGATGCGCTCACCCCCAGCAGGCTCTGCTCGGCAAGCCGGGCCAGCCCGTCCGCGACCAGGCCCGCGTCGGCCCCGGCGACCTCAGCCGCTGCCGATGCGGTGAAGGGCGCCACGAAGACGGACACCCGGTGCAGGAGCTCCTGGTCGACCGGCTCCAGCAGGGCGTGACTCCAGTCCAGCACCGCCCGCACCGAGCGGTGGCGCTTATCGGCGCGGGAGCCGCCGGTGAGCATCCGCAGCGGGTGGGACACCGCGGCGGTGATGCCGTCAAGACCGAGCGTCGCGAAGCGGGCCGCGGCCAGCTCGATCGCCAGCGCCATACCGTCCAGGCGCGCACAGATCGCGGCGACCTGGTCGTGCTGGGGCGACTCCAGCGACCAGCCGGCCGCCTGCGCCCGCTCCACGAACAGCGCGACCGCGTCCGACTCGCCGGCCAGCGACAACGGCGGGACCTGGTAGACCCGTTCGAACGGCACCATCAACCGGGCCTGACTGGTCGCCAGCACACGCACGCGGGGACAGGCCGCGAGCAGCCGCTCGAGAAACAGCGCCACCGCATCCACCACATGCTCGCAGTTGTCGAACACCAGCAACGCCTGCCGCTCCGCCAGCGCGGCGAGCACCGACTCGCCCAGGTCGCGGCCGGGCTGCTCGCCGAGCCCCAGCGCACCAGCGAGCGCGGTTGCGAGCAGGCCGGGATCGGTGACCGGGATCAGGTCGACGAACCACACACCGTCGGCATACCGGTCGGCGACCTCCGCCGCCACCGCCAAGACGAGCCGGGTCTTGCCCACGCCGCCGGGACCGACCGCGCTCACCTGACGATGCACCGCGATCAGCTCAGCCAACTCTGCCCGCTCCTGGGCCCGGCCGACGAACGAGGTCAGCGGGGCCGGCAGGGGGAGTGGTTCCTGGCGAGGCCGATCGACGACTGCGCGCTGGGCGAGGGCCCGCCGATCCGGCACGTCCAACTTGCGCAGCAGCGAGGAGACGTGACTCTCGACGGTACGTACCGAGAGGAACAGCCGCGCCGCGATCTCCGCGTTGCTGAAGTGGGAGCCGAGGAGCGCCAACACCTCAGCCTCCCTTGGGGAGATACCGCCGTCTTTCGCCATGACCGCATTCTGTCGCATCCACTCCGCGGCCCCCTCCGGGCCGGCGATCCGTGGTCGCTTCCGTGGTCGCTTCCGTGGCTGTCTCCGTGGTCCGTTCCGTGGTCACCACGGATGCCCACCGACCGGGCCCGGACGCAAGCTGGGGACACAACAGAGCGCACCCACAGGAGCAATCGTGATCAAGACCGTGCTGCACCCCGTGTCCGACCTGACCAAGGCCAAGGAGGTCTACGCAGCCCTCCTCGGCCTTCCCCCCGAGAACGACACCCCCTACTACGTCGGCTTCGAGGCCGGCGGCCAGCACATCGGGCTGGTACCCAACGGCGGACCCCAGGGCATGACCGCCCCGGTGACCTACTGGCACGTACCGGACATCGAGGCGAGGCTCGCCGCCGTGACCGCCGCGGGGGCCACGGTGCACGAGGCGGCGCACGACGTCGGCGGCGGCCGCATGGTGGCCACTTTCACCGACCCCGACGGCAACGTCCTCGGCCTCATCCAGGACTGACCGGAAAAGGAAAAAGACAATGACCTCCATTCACTCCATCACCTTCGACGTCCCCGACACCGCGGCCGCCGACGACTTCTACGCCACTGCCTTCGGCACGGGAGCCCACGTGCTCACCCGCGCCGCGCAAGCGCCCACGACCGGCTTTCGCGGATACCTCATGTCACTGGTGGTATCCCAACCGAGCACAGTGGACAGCCTCTTCGACACCGCCCTCCAGGGCGGCGCGACCACCCTGAAGCCACCCGCGAAGAGCTTCTGGGGGTACAGCGGTGTCCTGCGCGACCCGTACGGCGCACTCTGGAAGATCGCCACGTCGGAAAAGAAGGACACCGGACCCGCCACCCGCGACATCGACGACATCGTGCTCCTGCTGGGCGTCGACGACGTAGCCGCCACCAAGCGCTTCTACGTCGAGCGCGGCCTGCCGGTAACCAGGAGCTTCGGTCGCAAGTACGTCGAGTTCGCCACCGCGCCCGTCACGCTGGCCCTCTACAGCCGCCGCGCCGCCGCCAAGGAGGCCGGCGTTCCCATCGAGGGAACCGGATCGCACCGGCTCACCATCGACGCCGACACCGACGCCTTCATCGACCCGGACGGGTTCACCTGGGAGGACACCCACCGCTCCACCCGGTGAACCCGCCAGCCCAACGCCCGCCCCCTTCCTTCCACTTACGGAGCTGAGCATGACCCACCCCCCGGCCCGCCCCCAGGCCCAGCGGACACGCGACACCCTGGACCGGCTCGAACACGACATCGATGCCTGGTTCGCCACCGCCGACCCGACCGGCCTGCCGTACCTCATGCCGCTGTCGTTCCTGTGGGACGGCCACACCCTGCTCATCTCCACCGCCCGAACCAACCCCACCGCCCGCTTCCTGGAAGCGACCGGCACGATCAAGATCGCGCTCGGCCACACCCGCGACGTCGTCCTCATCGACGCCGAACTCCGCGAGACGATCCCCACCGCCGACATACCGGACGAGACCGGCGACGCCTTCGCCGCCAAAACCGGCTTCGACCCCCGCGAACAACGCAGCGCCTACCCCTACTTCCGCCTCGCCCCGCGCCAGGTACGGGCCTGGCGCGAGGCGAACGAACTCACCGGCCGCGACCTCATGACCGACGGCACGTGGTTCGCCGACCACTGAACACCACGCTCACGACCGGTTGCACCGGCGAACACCCGCGCCACGGCAGCGTCCGGGCCCGACCGGGCCACCCGACCTGACGCACAACCACCCACGCACCACATGACCGCCCCTTGACAAGGAGATAAGACATGAAGGCACACGTCAGCTCGATCCTTCCCGGACCACTGCCCCCCTCCTGACCGACCCCTTCGCGGAAGTCATCGGGGCCGGCGCCGGCCCCCTGGACCAGAAGCACTGCGACTGAGGACACGCCGCCGCCCTCGCCTGGTTCATGCTGGTGCTGCTCAGGGCGTCAGTCCGCAGCCGGCTCCGCAATCGGTTCTGCTGTCGACCTGGTGCCGATCAGGGCGAACGCGAGGATCGCGGCACGCGTTACCAGCCCCGCGAGCACAATCGTGGCGAAGCCCTCGACCTCAAGCTCGGAGAGCCGCCCGCCCAGCCAGGAGAGCAGCCACCAGATGAGTGAGTCCTGTACGAATCCGGCCCCACCGAACGCCAGGAGCATCAGAGCCGGAACACGACCGGACGGGCCGATGTAGATGAGCTGGGTGAGAAGCATCACCACGAAGGCCGCGACCATCAGTGACGTCACCACCGCCACGTTTCCCGCCCCCAGGGGGATGCCGGGCAACAGGGCCCCGGCTTCAGGCGGGGGTGGCGAGGGGCGGGTGCTTGAGGACCCGGGGTGTGTATTCGACCAGTTGGAGGCGGCCGTCGAAGGTACGGTGGTCGGTCATGTCGAGGGCGATGTCGGGGTAGCCGTCGTAGATGCGTTCTTCGCCGGTGGCGCCGGTGATGACGGGGAACATCACGACGCGGAAGCGGTCGACGAGTCCGGCCTGGAGCAGGGAGCGGGCCAGGGACAGGCTGCCGATCGTGCTGAGGAGCCCCGTACCGCTGGCTTTCATGGCGCGGACTGCTTCGATGGCGTCGTCGCGGACGAGGGTTGAGTTGGCCCACGTCAGGGGGGCTGGAAGTGTGGAGGAGAAGACGATCTTGGTGGCTTGGGTGAGTTCGTCGACGGATGCTTCCTCTTCGGGCCGGAACTCGTCTTGCCCATCGGGCAGTCTGCCTGTGGCGAAGCCCGACATGAGGCGGTAGGTGTTGGCTCCCATCAGGTAGGTGGCCTGGGGCTGCTCGCCGAGCCAGGCGAGGTACTCGGGGCCTTCGAGCCCCCAGAAGCCGGGCCAGCCCTCTCCTGATGCGTAGCCGTCGAGGGAGGTGATGAAGTCGACGAGGAGCTCCGACATGACGGTGTCCTTTCCTGGGCTGTCACGAGTTTGGACCGGCCGGAAGCCGTAAACTCATCGGCCGCGCGGTGGAGTAGCGAGAAACCCCATGACAGTGCGGCCGAAGAGCCCGAAACCCGACCTGATCGCGCTCTGCACGGCGGCGGGCCTGGGGATCAGGGCCGTCATGACGGGCGGCACCGCCAAGTACGCGGGGGCGCGCTCTACACGGTCTTGATCTACGTGCTGGTGGTGCTGATCGCGCCCCCGGTGAAGCCGATGGCGGCCGCGGGCGTGACCCTGGGCTTCAGCTGCGCGGTGGAACTGCTCCAACTTACCGACATGGCCGGTGATCTAGCAGCTCACCATCTCGCCGCCAGACTCCTCCTGGGCACCACATCGGGATCGGCCGCGCAGGCCGCCTCGGCAAACGCGTCGCCGCTGCGGGACATGGACTCGGGGTCGAGGAGGCGTGAGAATCCCCAGCGGACGCCGGAGTCGCGCGGGTGGTCCGTACGGAGTCGGCAGCGAACTGCGCTCAGGCCATCCGAGTTGTCCACCCGCCCCTCCCCGCTTGCCCACCCGCGACTACTCGGCCCTCGACGCCGCCTGGCGGGCAGCGGCGCTCTTGCACACCCTGGTCGACCTCGTCCGCGACATCCTCGCAGGCAAGAGCGACGTCTACGCGGCCGCCGACCGTGTGCGCTCCCGGCGGATCTGACCTGCCAGCCGCTGGACGGGATGGTCGCCACGTGTGTCAACGGCCTGGTAGTGCCAGCAGTTGGCCGCCGACGTGCTTGGCTGTCGTCGGGTTATCGATCCCGACCGGCCGGTGATGCAAGACGGAACACGCATATGCCTGCCGTGAACACTTTCGACGGATGAAGTTCCCGAAAATCGGATGCCCGTTTCCGAATTCTCTATGGTGGCTGGGAGAGTCAGGAACCCCAACGTTGCTTCATGCGAGGTCAGTTGTATGTCGTGGTCTGAGAGCCTGCCGGAAGTCCTCACCCGGTCCGACTTCGCCTCCGCGGTGGGGCGTGAACCGCGCAGTATCGAGCTGATGGCCGGCCGTGGGCTCATCGCGGATCCGACCCACCGCAACCGCGGGAAGTTCGTCTGGGAGGAGCAGCCCGCGATGGACTGGTTTCGCACACTGCACGAGCACGCGGTGGTCGTGCCCGCCCATGACCTGGCTGAGAAGGAACTCGCCAGGTACAGCGCCTACTTCTGCCCGCTCAGCAGCAGCCACGTGGGACTCGCCCGCCCCCGGCTCCTCGTGATGTACCGGCAGGGCGGCCGGGGCCGGGTCTTCGACGTCACTGCGGTGGAGACCATCCACCAGAAGGTCCCCGGAACCCGGGAAGCGTCTTGGGCGACCCGGAGCATCGTGCGCGACGGCGAGACGTTGGACGCATCCCGAAAGCCGTGGACGGTCTTCTACCTCAGCGAGATCGACACGATCGAAAGGATCACGCCGGTGATCCAGCAGGGTCGGTATCTGCCTGTCGGCGACGTCCGCAACGCACTGTCGTGCGGCCACCTCGTCGTCCCCACGCTCGACGAGGCATTTCCCGCCAGGAAATGACCTTCGCGGGACGAACATCTAGATGGCTCCCGGTAAGTCGTCCCAGGCCCTGCCCGGGAACTTCGTGGCCGCTCACTGGCAGAGGCTCCACGGCGGTTTCGTCCAGGGCGGAGAGTACGCGCTACGCAGGCGAAGCCGGAACCGCCGACACGGCCAGCCCCGCGTACCGGGTCGCGGCCGGGCACAAAGAGCGCGTCACCGCGTACGTCGCGGATCTGCTCGCCGGCAGCGGCCGCGAGGACGCCGAGGTGCTCGCACGACGGTTCGTCCTGCTGATGGACGGGGCGATCGTCACCGCACTGCGGGAGCGCACGCCCGCCCCGGCCGCGGAAGCACGCGCCGTAGCGGCGGCCATGCTGGGCGACGGGACGTGAGGGAGCGCTCCGATGCCCCTACGCGGAGTCGACCGGGAGCAGGTTGCGCTCGGCGAAGACCTTCTTCGCGACGAAGGTGGCGTTCAGGGCCTTGGGCATACCGCAGTAGACCGCGGAGTGCAGGAGCGCCTCAGTGATCTCGTGCGGGGTGAGGCCGACGTTCAGGGCGGCGTTGATGTGGACATCCAGCTGGGGTTCGCAACCGCCGAGGGCGGTCAGCATGCCGAGGGTGACCAGTTGGCGGTCCCGGGGGGCGAGGCCGGGGCGGCGGTAGATGTCGCCGAAGGCCCAGGCGACGATCTGGTGGCCAAGCTCGGGCGAGATGTCGGCGAGCGAATCGATCACCTTCCGGCCGCTTTCGCCGTCGATCTCGGTGAGTACCCGCATGCCCCGCTCGAAGCGGTCCTGGCGGGTCTGCGCGCTGGCGGCGGCCTCGGTCATGGGTGCTCCGTTTCCTGCTGCCCGTCGAGCAGCCGCTCATAGTGGTTGATCTTGTCGTCCAGTGCCCTGGCGTTGCGCCGCAGGTGCCGGATGTGCTCCTCCAGCGAGCCGCGGTGCTTGCGCAGCATGGCCAGCCGGTCGGCCACGGTCCGTTCTCCGGCGCCGCGGAGCCGGGCGAAACGCTGCATGCCGGCGATCGGCATGCCGGTCTCCCGCAGCCTCAGCAGGAACGCCAGCCAGTCCAGGTCGGCGGCTGCGTAGCGGCGCTGGTTGCCCGTGGTACGGCCGACCCCTTCGATCAGGCCGGCCCGTTCGTAGTAGCGCAAGGTGTCAGGAGACAGCCCGGTTTGTTCGGAGACCTCGGCGATCGTGAAGGTCCGCCCGTCCTGGGGGAGTTGTGTTCCACTGGCCATGCAGGAACCATAGAACCTGGAGTGCGCTCCAGGTCAAACGTCCTCGTTCCCTGGCCTGCGGGACGCGGTGGCTGTGGAGTCGGCTCTGAGCGGGGTGGACGCGGCGGAGTCCCGGGCCTCCTGCGTGCCCTGCGCCCTCGCTGCGGTGGCCGGGGTGCGTAGCGACTTGCGGGGATCGGGGTGGGAGGGTCGCCCCAGCGGGGGCGTCGGGAGATCAGGGGCGGGTGGATCACCGTGGAGCGACGGAAGCTGATAGCGATCGCGGCGGGGCTGACGGTCCTCGGCGCCGGGTGCGGCCCGCGTAGGGGGCAGGACGGGGCCAAGGGGGACTGGCACACCGACACCGCCCCGCTGGAGCAGGCGTTCCCCATGCTCGGGGCGCTCTCCGACGCCCAGTGGGTCAGCAGCCGGGACGACGAACGACTCCTCCCGTCACCGGATCTGGCGATCTCGGGCTTCGCGCGACTGGCACCGGGGAAGCTCGCCGAACTGACGGCCGCACACCCCTTCGTCTCCGAGGGGCCGCCCGAGGACTTCTCCTCGTGGTTCGAGAAGCCGCTCAAGGGCGAAGGGCCGGAGACCCCGCAGTGGATCCGCTCCCGCGAGCTCGACCGTGACAGCGGAGAGCACTCCACCAGCCTGTGGTTCGACCGCCGCAGCGACACCGTCCGATTGCGGGCCCTCAACCCGTACGGCTAGAGCACGCACCACCCCTCCTGCCACGCCGGGCGCGGCGGACGGCGTCTGCGAATTCCGCACGCGGGAGGGCGCCGACGACCCGCGCAGTCGCAGTCGGCCAGGGGTTCGTAGACCTGATGGCCGGCTCGGCCGCACCCGGGTGGTGAGCCGGCGGTCGCGGGTGGAGGTCGGAGCGGTCGATCCACTCGACGGTGACGACGACGTTCTCACCGGCGGGAGCTTCGGTGGCTTCGAGCGGTGCCCCTTCGCGGGCGGACCCGACCAGCTCCGAGCACGACACCGCCCGATGGAGTCGCCAGTGCCAGGGGACGATCATGGCGATGCTTGTCATGGCGCTGAGCGGCTACGAAGCTGCTGCACAGGGGCGGCTCATGCTGCTCCTTGGAGCGTGGCCGCTCCTCTGCTTCGTGTTCGCGTTGACGGCATTCGGTGAAAGAGTCCGGCAACGGCGTCCTCAACGGCTCGGAGTGCGGCGTCCGGCTGCCGCCGATTCCGATAGAGCGTAGGCATCCTCTCAGCCGGCGATCGCGGGGCGCCCGTCGTAGAACTCCAGGGCTGCCACGCCGTCGCGCTGAGCGGCCACGACCGTGCCCAGGCCCGCGCGCAGGTCCGGCCCAAGGCGCGCGCCTGCCGACCGCGGGTCGATCAGAGCGGCCTCGGCGATCTCCGAGGGATCCGGGGTGAGACGGGCGACCTGGTCTTCCGTGACGGTGCCGCCGTCGTAGACGTAGTGAATGCCCGCCGGGTAAGGGGCGTTGGTGCGCCAGTTGACGGCGAGGAGGCGTCCCAGGGGAGGGCACCAGCCCAGCTCCTCCAGGAGTTCGCGGCGGGCCGCGGTGCGCGGGGTCTCGCCGGTGTCGCTGTCGACGCAGCCGCCGGGCAACCGCCACAGGCCGTCGTCGCGGTAACCCGGCCGTACGAGCAGCACGCGCCCGTCGGCGTGGGTACACAGGACCGTCGCCCCGATCACCACCTTCGGCCGGCCCGCGACGAAGGAGGAGGGGTCCAGCGCGTGCGCCGCCTCCAGCGCGGAGCGCCGTTCGGGCGGGAACGCGGCCGAGGAACCGGTCTGCGGCACGCCGGCGACCAGATGCGCCACCCCGCCCGCGTACCAGGCGGCCAGCGCGGCCCGTACCCGGCGCGCCAGCACCGGCGGCAGCACCGCCGTCGTTTCGTCGGCCGTCATCCAGCGCGCGGCGCCGATCTCCCCGTCGGGGAAGGAGATCTCGCGGGTACGGGCCTCGGGGAGCGGGCCCACGGCGTGGATGTGCGCGATGACCACCCGGCCGTGCCGCTGCGCAGGCAGCGAGTCCACCGCGAGGAGCCGGCCGACCGGCACCCGCAGATCGATCTCCTCGGCCAACTCGCGCGCCAGGGCTTCCTCCGGCATCTCCCCGTCCTCCAGCAGACCGCCGGGCAGTTCGAGGTGATCCTTGTAGGTCGGGGTGAGGACGAGGAGCCGGTGCCGCTCGTCCAGGACGAGGGCGGTCGCGGTGACCAGTGGCGCGGGGTGGGCACGGTAGTAAGCGCGGGCGGCGCCGGCGGAGTCGGTCGTGGCGGTCGACGGGTCGGTCACGAAACCTCCAAGAGGGGTAGGCCGTGCCGGCGGCGGATGATCCGTGCACACGGCCGTCGTCGGGTGATCGGATGTGGCGGTCGGTCTGCTGTCGGCTCTCTTGAATATGACGGCCATCGCGCCGGTACGGCAGTACGCCACCGGCCGGAGCCCTCGACCCGGGTCCGCCGAAGCCCTGCCTCCCGGCGGGCGCCCCGCGGGTCGCTGGCGGCTTCGCACCGCCGGCTGCACCGGACCGGGGCCTTCCACTCCGCTCCTGAAACGACGCCGGGATGCCGCTCGGCTGCCTCGCCTCAGGCACCGACGATGGTGTCGTGAACAGCCCAGCCCATGCTCCCGGCCGACCAGCTCACGTTCGCCAGGACGGCCACGTCCAGGTCGTGCCGCGGATAGTGGTAGAGGCGTGCACTGACCCCGTCCTCTTCGCCCGTGTGGCCCCATCGGACGATGCCCGACTCGTCGTCGAGGAGGTGGGTGAGGCCGAAGCCGTACATCCACCGGTAGCCGCGGACCTTCTCCTCGCGCTCGGCGACCTGCGGGGTCAGCGCCAGGCGCGTGGTCTCCTCGCCCAGCAGCCGACCGTGGCGCAGGGCGTGGGCGAAGGCCGTCAGGTCGGCGGCCGCGCAGGTGGCCCCTCCGTCGGCCGCTGCGCGGGGCGTGGTCGCGTAGTGGTTGGTCCGGTACGGGGCGGGGCCGTCGGCGGCGGTGAGGTACCCCTCGGCGACGCCGGGTCCCAACTCGTCCAGGGCCGGGAAGCCCGCCGTGCTCATGCCGGCGCGGGCGAAGACCTCGTCGGTGACGACCTCCTCGAAGGAACGGCTGGTCACGGCTTCGACGAGCAGGCCGAGCAGGATGTAGCCGGCGCCGTTGTAGAGGTGGCGCTCGCCGGGCGGGAAGTGGGGCTTCTTGTCGGCGAACAGGGGCACGTAGTCCTTGTTGCCACGCAGCAGGTACAGCGGATGGGCCGCGATCAACGCGGCCCACTGCGCCTCCCAGTCCCCGCCGCCCTCCTCGAACCAGTCCCCGATACCCGAGGTCATCGTCAGGGCGTGATGGACTGTGACCCGCGGATCCAGCTGCGGTACGTGCTCCCTGACATGGTCCACCAGCGCGTCGTCCAGGCGGATTTGCCGGCGCTCGACGAGTTGCAGGACGGCCACCGCCGTGAACATCTTGGACACCGACGCCACCCGAAAACGCGTGCCGGGTGTGTTCGCCACGCCCCATCGCCGTGACGCCGACCCGAACGCCCGGGTGAACAGCGCCTCCCCGCTCTGCGTCACGCGGACCGTACCGGAGAACCCTTCGCAGGCCGCCGCCTTGGCGACGGTCTCCTCCAAGGCGCCCGTGTCGAAACTGTCCGTACGGCCGGCTCTTGTCGTCGCCCTCACCGGCAACCTCCCCTGGAAGAAACCTCCACCCGTGCTCGATGATCATCTTCGGTCGGCGGCCTTCGGACAAGCGGTTTGCGCAGGAGCCTGGTTCCCGTGGGCACCCCCCTCGCCGACCCGGCCTCACCAGCAGGACGGCTCGCACCCGGTCCAGAAGAACAGCACGTCACGCACGCTGAGATCCGGATGGTGGTCGAGGACGCCGACGGCAAGGTCGGGGACTGCAACAGCACCGGTGGCGTCGTCGATCCAACGGAATCCCTCTGATTCGAGCGCTCGGCGGACCGCGGAGTCGGTACGGCCAGGGTCTTCACCCGTGACGAACCGGCCCAGGGTGCTGACGAGAAGGCGACTGCGGCCGTCTGCGAAACCGATGGCATGGTAGGTGGCCCGCCCGCCTCCCCCGTGGTCGTGGGCGCCGGACGACGGGGGCTGGGGTGACAGCCCCGCCGCCGCCAGCGCTGCCGCCACCCGAAGCAGCTGCCCCTCCTCGTCGACCGGGGCGGGTGGCTCGCTGTACAGGGCCTCAAGCCGCCACCGAGGGCCCGTACGACTCCCGCTCCATACCTCGTACGTGTGGACGATGGCACGGCAGATCTCATCGTCAAGGCCGGCGACCTCCACCGGCCCCAGGGCACCGTAGACCTCATCCGCGTACGCCTCGCCCCGGGCGGTGCAGGCCAGGGCGTACGTGGCCCAGAGTTTCGCCTCCGGCGTCGGAGCGTGATCGAGGTAGGCGCGGAGCCGGTCCACGTCGAGCCGGCAGGTGCGCGCAGCCTCCTGGGCGACCTCCCTGTCCGGGTCGGCCAAGGCGTCGGTCACATCCTCGCCGGCACGATGACGTACCCGAAGAGCACGGATCCGGTCCTGCGGCAGCCGGTCGTCGAAGTCGGTGAGGAGCGCGTCCAGCCCGTACCGCGCGACCAGCGCGTCCAATCCCGCCCCGCACAATCGCGCCGCGCGCACTTCGGAGCTGCCCACGGTGCCCGCCAGTGCGGGCAGCGCCGAACGATCGCCGAGCAACGCACGCATCTTGAGGATCGTCGCCTCCCGTTCGTGTCGCACATCCTGCTGAGTGCCGGATGCGAGACACGGCAGGAGTTCCACCCTGTCGCTGAGAACCTCAAGGAGGGCGGCACGAATGCCACGCTCGCAGTCCGCGTCGCGGACACGCTCCATCAGTGCGGGAACACGCTCCTTTGGTACGCGCCCGATCAGCGCGACCGCACACGGGTCGCGCCTCCACCAAGGACTCTCCGCGTCGAGCACACAGGAAAGAAGCTCGTCCACAGCCACTCGGCGAAGACCGTGCTCATCCACTTGATAGGGAGCCGGTATCAGGATGTCGATCATCCGGCGAGACTACTGCCGCCTCCGACGGGCCCACCGCCCGGTAATCGATGCCCCCTTGGCAGAGCACAGGGACGCCGGCACCCACTGATCTCGGTTGATCGCGATCAACCGGATGTGGTGGCCTGGCAGGCTGACGGCCAAGACAGGAGAGGAACGGGGTTGAGCGATGGTTGGCACAACGGGTGACATCCAGGTACCGGGCGGGCACCTGCACAGCGAGTGCGCGGGGGAGGGGACCGCGCTGGTGCTGCTCAACGCGGGCTCCGCGGACCTGCGGATGTGGGAGTCGAACATGGCCGCGCTGACGGCCCGCCACCGGGTGATCCGCTACGACGACCGAAACGTCGGGCGGCACTCCTCGCCGGCCGGCGCGCCGTGGTCGTACAGCGCGGACCTGCTGGCGGTGCTCGATCACTGGGGTGTCGAACGAGCCACCCTCGTCGGAGCCTCCGACGGCGGGCGCAAGGCCCTCGACTTCGCAGTGGAGCATCCGGAGCGGGTCGAACGCCTGGTCCTGACCGGGTGCGCCCTTGCCCTGCCCCACCCCGACCACGCCGAACAGGCGGCGCTGGAAGCCCTGTTGACCGCTCTTGTGCCGCGTTCGGAGGCCGTGGAGCGCGGTGACCTTCCGGCCGCCGTTGCCGCCGACCTGGCGGTCTGGGCTCCATGCCTCACCCCGCCGCAGCGGGCCCGTCTCGCCGAGATCTACGCCGACTCCCCGGCCTTCCTGCAAGGCAGCCCCGTCGAACCGATCGAGCCGAACCGCCCCGGCATCGCCCACCTCGCGGAGATCAAGGCACCTGTGCTGGTGCTGGTAGGAAGCCACGACACGCCGTACACCCATCACTGCGCCGAGCGGATCGCTTCCGGCGCCCCGGACGCCGACCTGATCGTGGTCCCGGCGGCCGACCACTTCATCAACGTCAGCCGCCCCGAGGACTTCCACCGCCTCGTCCTGACCGCGACCGGGGCGACGACCGGGTGAGACCCCGGCCGGGCGGTCGCACCGTTGTTGCGCCACGCACCGCTGCCAGGGCCCCAGCCGTCACCTTCCGCGGGAGCACTCGACGGGCCGCACGGCGGTGAGGACGGGGCGCCGCGCCGCGGAGTGGATGAGTGCGGACAGGATGGCGCCGACCGCGTACCAGATCAGGTCGGGCGCGTTGAAAGTGGTGCCCAGGACGAGCCTGGCGGCGAGATGATGAGCGGCAAGATCACCGACGAGGCCGGTAAGTTGGAGCAGTTCCACCGCGCAGCTGAAGCCCATGGCCACGCCCGCGGCCACCACCGGCTTCACCGCGGGCGCGATCAGCACCACCAGCACGTAGATCAAGACCGTGTAGAGCGCGTCCCCCGCGTACTTGGCGGTGTCGCCCGTCATGACGGCCCTGATCCCCAGACCCGCCGCCACGGTCAAGAACGCCGCAGCGCAGGCGAACAGGCGTGTACGCATGTGACGTCCCATGCCTCAAACCCTACGTGGGTGTTGGTTCCGGTTCTGATCGGGATGCTGCCCGCCGACCTACGCGGGGGCGAGTGCGCCGGGCGGTCCGTGAGCGGTTCTTAGGCCGGGGTTCTCGGGCTCGAATCCGGCCCCGAGTTCCGGGCGCGGAGGATGGGGCGTCGGCGATGGGGAACGATCAGGAAACGACTCCCACCCCTGGCCCGATATCGACTTCTTCGCCAGTGCCCCCTCTCCATCAGGTCAAGCACGACGACGCCGAGCAGACCAGTCGAACTGCAATGACCTCGACGGGACGGACATCGGGATGATCCACAGTAAGTCGTCCCCAGTCCTGTCCGGGCGAAGGCCGGCGCCTGGGGTGGCCGAGCCCACGGCGGCTTCGTCGACCTCGTCCGCGCCGTACGCACTAGGCAGGCGGGCGCAGTGCGTATACCAGACGGCTATGGACCGCGTAGATGGTCTGGTCGCGAACGGAAACCGCAACGTTGCCAAGCTCGTTGTATTGCTTACGGGGCGCGCTCCGCCACAGCAGGGCCCCGTTCTTGGCGGAGAGGCATGCGATGCGGCCGTCGGATGATGACAGGTAGATCCGGCCGTCGGCTATGACCGGTGCCACCTTGCCGTCCATCTCATCGGTGGTGAGATTGGTCTTGGTGGTCCAGCGGCGCTGTCCCGTTTGTGTGTCGGCCGCGATGATCGTGCCTTCGATGTCGCGGCCGTAGACGATGCCGTCGGATTCGGTGTAGGAGATGTCGGGCAGTTTCGTTGCACGTCGGGAGCCGTTCGGACTGCCAAGGGTGAGTGTGCCGTCGGTTTCACGCAGCAACACCACGTTCTTTGCGAAAGCGACCAGACGGGCCGCGCCAAATTCCCCGAACAGCGTCTTCTTCCCATTCTCAAGAGCGATCCTGTACAGCTCGGTCTTCCCGGTGAACACCGACTGCTCTTCCAGATACAGCTGGTTACGGGTGACATGGAGGAACCCGCCCGCCTCCGCGTCCCACAGGCGGCGCCCCGAGGCCGCATCCCAGGCATGGAGCTCATTGAGGTCAGACGTGACGATGACCGAACCGAGGTACGCCGCTTGCTGATACGGGTGGTGCGACCCGGAGGGAGTGGACCACAGGGCGCGCCCCGTCACCGTGTCGACAGCCCGGAGGCGTCCGACTCCCTGGCCGGTCGCCTCCGTGTAGTAGGCCGTGCGGCCAGAGCCGGAGACGCCGAGCAGTTCGACCTGAGCCGGTGCGCTGCTCCCCTCGGTGTAGCTGACCGGGCGCCTCCACAGTTGCTTGCCGGTGCGTGGATCAAAGGCTGCCAGTTTGCCGGTGCTACTGCTGGAGGCGCACACCAATGCTCGCGGCGACGGATTGCAGTACCGGAGGTTCTCGTCCTTCCCGGTGAGCTTGGTCTGCCACAGCGCCCATCCGTCCGGCTGGAGCGCGGCGGTCTTCTCGACCAGCGGTGCGGCGGTAGGCGACGGCGCACTGCCCGGACCCGCGGACCGGGAACTAGGAGAACGGGGTGGGGTCCCTTCGTCTTCCCACAGTCCCATACCCCAGGTGCCGCCTGCGGTGGCAGCGACGGTGGCGGCCACCGTGAGCAGGGCAATGCTGCGCCGGCGCCACCAGACGCGCGGGGCGGCACTGCCCGAGCCGTCGTCACGGACCGGGCCGGCGGCGGGCCGGGTCCCCCATTCGGCCTCGGGCGCCGCCCGAAACGCGGCAAGCAGGGCATCGGTTCCGGGCCGCTCGGAAGGCTCCTTGGCCAGGCACCACTGGATGATCTCTCGTACGGTGCCGGACAGGGCGGCCACCGCGGGGGGTTCGTGGACGACGTTGTAGGCCGTCAGGTAGGGGCTTTCGGCGTCGAACGGGCCACGCCCGGTCGTTGCGTACACCAGCACCGCGCCGAGCGAGAAGACGTCCGAGGCCGGTGTGACCCGGTGCGGGGCGATGAGCTGCTCGGGCGACATGTACGGCGGGGTGCCCAGGACCCGGCCGGTGACGGTGAGGGTCTGGTGGTCGGCGCAGCGGGAGATACCGAAGTCGATGACCCGCGGGCCATCATCGGTGAGCAGTACGTTGTCGGGTTTGAGGTCGCGGTGGATCACCCCGGCCCGGTGCAGCTCACGCAGGGCTTCGACCAAGCCGACAGCAAGCAGCCGCAGTTCGCCCGGTTCGGTCAGCGCTCCTTCGCGCCGGACCCGGGCGCCGAGCGTGGTGGCGGGTACGTACGAGGTGGCCATCCACGGGCGCGGCGCGTCGGCGTCGGCGTCCACCACCGGGGCGGTGAAGGCGCCCGATACCTGCCGGGCGGCGGCGACCTCCTGGCGGAAGCGGGTGCGGAACTCGAAGTCCTCGGCGAACTGCTGGTGTACCACCTTCACCGCGACCAGGCGCCCGGACTCGGCCTGCGCCAGGAACACGGTGCCCATGCCACCCGCACCGAGGCGGTCCAACAACCGGTAGCCGCCGATGCTTTCCGGGTCCCCGTTCAGCAGCGCCACAGCCCCACCTTGCTCTCGGCCCACGTTTGGGCCAGAGCTTAACGCGCCCTGCCCGGGCGGGCGTTGCGCTGCCGCCGGTGCCGGCTGATCTTCTTCGGACGCCTCGCCGCCGTCTGCGTGCCAAGCGGCCCCGGCTGATGGTCGACACGGTCCGCACCGCGCTGGAGAAGACCGAACCGGCCTGACCCCACAGGGCCTCGCGCCCAGAGGCGCCATCGGGACGCCGCGTCCGCTGCTCACCTTCGCCGCGGGCGGGTTGTGCGAGGGGGCTGCTGAGGTCGTGGCGCTTCTTCGTCAACCGCACTGCTGTCTCCTTCGATTCGTGGCGGGGCAGATGGCGCGGGGCGCCCAGTACGGCGAGCGCTCTCACCGGGGCGGTCGCCAGGACCCTCGCTGTTCCCCGTACGAATGCCATCTGCTTCCCCTCCACGCTTCGTCGGATGAGGATGAGGATGAGGATGAGGATGAGGATGAGGTTGGGGCTAGGGATGGGGCGTGTACGTGCGTGTTGACGTTGCCCCTACGGCTCCGACGGCCGGCCCCTCCGCTTCGTCCGGCCGTCGACCAGGCCCCTGCGAGGTCCGGGGAAGGGGCTCCTGGCCGCGCCGGTCACATGTGGGTGGCTGTCGCCGCGTCTGCGTCCTTCAGGGCGCCGCCACTTGCCGTACCACCGCCAGTGCTTCGCGTACTGCTCCCGGGATGTCCGTCACCGGGAAGCGTGCCTGGTGCACCACGCGTTCGTGGTCCACGACCAGTACCGCCCGCTTCAGCCGCAGTACCTGTCCGGCGCGGAAGACCGGTAGCCGCAGAGCGGCGGCAAGGCGCAGGTCGACGTCTGAGAGGAGGGTGAAGGGGATGCCCTCCTTGAGGGCGAACACCCGCTGCTTGTCCGGGCGTTGAGTGCTCACGCCGCGTACCTTGGCGCCCGCCGCGCGGAAGGCGTCGTACGCGTCCCGGAACAGCCGGTTCTCCAGGGTGCGGCCGATGGCGCCCGGGATGTCGACCCAGCCGTCCGGCAGCGGGCCCGGACGGCCGGGCGCCGGGTAGCAGAACAGGACGGTGGCCGCGGTCTCGGCCGCCGGGTCCAGTGGCTCACCGTCCTGGTGCCCCGGCAGTTCCAGGCGCGGCAACTGCTCGCCGACCAGGCCCGCCACCCGCAGCGCCTTGGCGCTCTCCTGGTCGGCCGTGCCGCTCTGATACGGGACCTTCTCCAGGATTTCCGCTTCCACCAGGTGTGCGAGGCGCTCGGTCAGCACCTTGCGGGAGGTGCCCAGCTCCTCCTGGAGCGCGTCGAGCTTCCGGCGCTACTGGGCCGCCGCCTCCAGGTCCCCCTCGATCTCGTACGGTTCGCCGCCGTCGGATCACTTCCGCTCGCCTGGTGGCTTGACCGGCTCGGCTACCGCACCTGCTGCTCACCGCTCTGGTCACCGGCGCCGCGACCGTACTCCTCCACATCGGCAACTCGACCTTTCTGCCCGTCATCGTGCCGGATCCCGCACTGACCAGCAGAAAAATCAGAGGGATTCGACCTTGCGAGAGCCCGGCGGATGGGAGCGACCTCGTTCACCCCAGGTCGGGTGACCTCGCCCTTGACCTGGTCTCCCCGAGCGGCACCACCTACCAGGTGCGTCCCGCGATTCCCAACTCGGACATCGGTAATCTGCACGACGCGTCGGATTCCAGACCACCGTGCTGGCGCCGCCCGTCGGATGGACGGGCGGCGCCGGCTGTGCACGGCGGTGCTGGGTGCCGATCTGCCCACGGGTCCTGTGCGACGACCAAGAGGTGCTCCGCCGGGCGGGGGCGCGCCCGCCGGGGTCTGGGTTTCAGGCTGGTGTCGGGCCCTCGGGGATGGGGTGTACTTCGATCGGGTCGTTGCCGGGTTTCCCGTCGGGGCCGGGGCATGCCGAGGCGCGTGCGGCGATTTCCAGGGCGCGGTCCTCGTTCTTGACGTCGACGACCCAGTATCCGACCAGGATGTGTCCCTCGCGGGCGGGTCCGTCGGTTACCTGCGGTTGTCCGTTGCTTGCGGCTCGTACTGTCTTGACCAGTGAGGGGCCGGCGAGTCCCTGTCCGTCCACCCACTCGCCAGCGGAGTGGAGGTCGTTGTTGAGGGCGTTCATGTGGGCGAACATGGCTTCCATGTCGTCCTTGGAGTAGGACGCCATGATGGCGTCGCACTGATCGGCGGGGACGTTGATCTGGATCATGTACTTCATGTTCCTCACCCTTCCGGGGCGGATGCTGGGTTCCTCGGGCTTGCGAAGAGGTAGACAGCCGGGCGCCGCGAAACTCATCGGCCGAAGGAAGAGCCGAGATGCCGGGCCGCCGCGTCCAGGTCACCGGGCCGGCCGCTGACGGTCCGGCTCAAGCCCGGGGCCGAGTGGGAGGGGGAGCACCCGCAAACCGGGCTTGTCCGCGCAGCCCTTGCCGGGCAGGCCGACACCCACCAGCGGGGAGCTGGAACTGGCATCCGCACTCCACGAGCGGACGTACGGGTGGAGGAGGAGGCCGTCCTGGACCACCTGCTGGGAGACCTGAGCGGTTGACGGCGCTCTACGCCTGCCCCGCTCAAGGCGATGCGGGGCGGGGGGTGCGTTCGGCGAGTCCTTTGAGCACCAGTAGCTGCTTGCGCATCATCAGCAGATCACCGAGTGCGAGTACGGGCCCGAGCACCCGTGCGGCGGGCACTCGCGCACTGACCCGGACGAGCAGCCGGGTTGCGGCTTCGCCCTGCTCGTCGATGGTGTCGTCCACCGCGTAGGTGACGGCGACCCGGTCGGCGGCCAGCGTGAGGTGGCGGTCGCGCTCGAAGGAATCCAGGGTGAAGCTTCCCATGAAGCGCTGGCCGCGCTCCAGTTCGTCCAGCCCCGGCGTCAGGGTACGGGGGCTGCGCCGGCCCAGGTTGTCGAGCAGGTCGTAGCTGTAGGGGGCCGCACGCAGTTGGCACAGCCAGCGAAAGACGGTCGCCCGCGGCGCGGCGACGGTGACCGCGCGATGCGCGCGCACCGTCGCCGCCGGCAGGAGGCTGTCACAGGGCAGCGCCCGCCGCTCCTCCGCGGATGTCGAGTGCCAGGAGAACGGGCTGCTGATCATGCCGCCACCCGCCGCTCGACATCGCGCAGCATGCGCCCCACGATCACCCAGTGCCCGCCGCGCAGTTCGACGCGCCGCAGCGGCTCGACCGCTGTCACCTGGAAGCCGGGCACGGAGTCGCCAGCCTCGGGGAGTGACCAGCCCCCGCCGTACGCGGCGGGGAACGGGCGCATCACCCGCGCGATCGGCCCCGGCGGCGAGGTACCGTTCGGGCGGACGGTGGCGAGGAGCGCGGGCCACACCTGCTCCGGTGGTGCGTGGATCACCCGGTCCTGGTCGTCTACGTAGGGCAGTGGCTCCATGCACGTCAAGGGTACGGGGTACGACGGAGACGCGGACGGCCCTGCCGCGTCGCCCTCAGCCCGCCCCGTGGATCGTGAATTCCTGCCTGTTCAAATAAAAAGCCCCGGACGCGGTGGCGTCCGGGGCGGGCGGAGCGGTCTGTGCGGCTGCCTGACGGCTCAGCTCTGCGGAGCGCCGCGTCGTGGACATCGGGCACCTGCTCGATCCGTACCGTCCCGGCCGCGCTCCGGGAACGGGCGCTTCCAGTTCGATCAAGATCATCACGTATCGATCGGTCAAGACGGTGGTTGGGGGAGTGGAACAGGGACCGTCCGGCAGAGACGAGGAAGACCAGCGCCCCCGGCCGGCTGATCGGGGGAACCGCCTTTGATCGCTGCCCGTCCGCCGAATGATCGTCCCCCGCGGCCGATGCCCCACCGGTGAAGCACCGGTCAGGCAGCCTGACCGGTGGGCATGATGGTGACCTGCTGGAGGTTCACCCGCGGCGGCAGCGAGGCAACGAAGCCGACGGTCTTCGCGACGTCCTGCGCCGTGAGCCACTCCACCGTGTCCCTGGAGCCGGCCAGCCACTCCCGGGCGCCCTGGTCGGTGACGTGGCTCTGCAGCTCGGTGGCGACGATGCCCGGCTCGAGCGCCGAGACGCGGACGTGCTTCGCGCCCAGCTCGGCCCGCAGGTGACGGGAGAGGTGGGTGACGTACGCCTTCGTGGCGGAGTAGACGGCGAAGTTCGGGAAGATGTTCTGCGCTGCGATCGAGGACGTGTTGATCAGGTCGGCTACACCGTGCTCGGCAGCGGCCTTGACCAACTGCGGTGTGAAGGCGCCGATCGCGTTCATCAGACCGGTGATGTTCAGGTCGATCTGCTGCTTCCACTGGCCGGTTGTCAGTTCCTCGACCGGAGCGGGAAGCATGACTCCGGCATTGTTCAGGAGCAGGTCGGCACCGCCGAACTCGGCCTCCGTCCGATCGGCGGCGCGTTGCACCGCGACGGCGTCGGTGACGTCGGCGGCAATCGCCACCGCGCTCCCGCCGTCCTTCTCGATCCGGGAGACCAGGTCCGCCAACCGGTCGGCACGCCGCGCCAGGACGACGACGCGGGCCCCCAGGGACGCCAGCTCCTCGGCGGAGGCCTCGCCGATGCCACTGGAGGCACCGGTGACGACGGCGACGCGACCGGCCAGGGGACGTGAGGTGGTGTTCGTGGCCATGATGTGCACCTTCCAAGCGATAAGGGAGGGGGATGGACCGCGGTCGGCGACTACCGGCCGCACCTTTAGAACACCACCCGCGCCAACCTCGCTGGACGCCATAACCGGTCCTGCCGAAACAGGTACCGGCAGAACCACCCTGGAGCCGCACGGCACCGCTGAGGTGGTCACACTTGAGTCATGGACGGCACCAGGGAAATCTCCGGCTTTCTACGTTCACGGCGCGCGGGCATCACCCCGGAAGACACCGGCCTGCCCCCCGACGGACGCGTACGCCGTGTACCGGGCCTGCGCAGGGACGAGGTGGCCCGCCTGGCCGGCGTGAGCACGGAGTACTACACGCGCCTGGAGCAAGGGCGCGCGGGCAACCCCTCCGCCGAGGTCATCGAAGCGATCGCCCGCACGTTGCGCCTTGACGAGACCGAACGCGAACACTTCACCGACCTGCTGCGGTCCGGCACCCGGACCATACGCCGCGCCCCGGCCAGGGCCCAGCGGGTCCGCCCGGGGCTGCACCTGATGCTGGAGACCCTCGACCAGGTCCCGGCCTTCGTCCTGGGCCGCCGCACCGACGTGCTGGCCTCCAACCGGCTCGCCAGGGCCGTCCTCACCGACTTCGACGCCCTACCCGCCACCCGCCGCAGTCTGGCCCGCTATTACCTCCTGGACCCGCGGGCCCGGGAGCGCGTGGGCGACTGGGAACGGATCGCCGCAGAGACGGTGGCCATCCTCCGGCTCGAAGCAGGCCGCTACCCCCGCGACCGGCAACTCGCCGACCTCATCGGCGAACTCACCCTCCAGTCACCCGAGTTCACCGGCTGGTGGAACGACCACCGCGTGCTGCGCCGCACCCACGGAGCCAAGCGCTACCGGCATCCCCTCGTCGGCGACCTGCACTTCTCCTACGAGTCCTTCCAGGCCCCCGGCGACCCGGAGCAGACCCTGTGCGTCTACAACGTCGAACCGGGCTCCGAAACCGCGCAGGCCCTGCAGGTCCTGGCCAGCTGGACCGCATCCGAGATCACGACGCCTGAGCCCCCGCGCCCGGGCTGACGCCCCGAAAACCAGAAGACCCCGTCTGATCGACATCAACGCGTTCGCCTGCGACCACAACCGCGTCCTCGACTACCGGACCAACAGCACCGGCGCCCGCGCCCCCGTCCAGACGCCGTCACCGACAGCCGTAGCCGCCTGCCGTACAGACCCTCATGCGGTGGGCAACGGGGCGCCGGCCACGATGGGGTGGTCGTGTGCGAGCGGGCCGAGGACGGCGGCTCCGCCGGGCGAGCCCAGCTCGGTGAAGAACTCGGTGTCCGCGGTGCGGAAGTCCGCCCACTCCTGCGGGGTGTCGTCCTCGAAGAAGATCGCCTCGACGGGGCACACGGGTTCGCAGGCCCCGCAGTCCACGCATTCGTCCGGATTGATGTACATCTTGCGGGGGCCTTCGTAGATGCAGTCGACGGGGCATTCGTCGACGCAGGCCTTGTCCTTCACATCAACGCAGGGCTGCGTGATGACGTATGTCATGGGTGTCCTCCACGGTCCAGGTGTCGTTGCCGGTCAGGAGGGAGGCGAGATCGCCCTTGCCGTTCTGCTCCACGGCGGTGTCGAGTTGCGCGGTCATCAGCACGTCGTACGCCGGCCGGTCGACGGAGCGCAGCACGCCGATGGGGGTGTGGTGCAGGGTGTCGGGGTCGGCGA